>NZ_VTSR01000016.1 GCF_008329715.1 Gimesia chilikensis
AGAACTCAGGAAAACCAGGAAGCAATGGCAACAATTTGCTTTGGTGGGAAACTATTTGTAATCGGAGTTACTAGCGCCATTCCGCTCAAATTAACCGGGTGGCCCCGAATGCAATTCGGGGTGAGCGCAGCGAACAGGAGGTCGCAGGGCACTCTTGCGGAAATCAGAAACAATACAACACTGAAAACCGAAAGCCAATCATCGTTAACAACACGATTCCAACTCTGAAACGATTGCATCGATATCAAGGGGCATCACCCGGCCTTCTCTCTCGGCTTCCAGGGACTGCTGAATCTGCTGCTTCAGCTCGGCGTGTCTCTGCTTCAACTCCCGAAAGACCTCCAGCGCTTCTGTAACCAGGGCGCTTTCATCTTCATAATGACCGCTGGCCATTTCTTCTTCGATGAACTTGAGAATCTCTGGGGGATAACCGGTTGACATGACTGTCTCCTGACTGGGAAAGTAGCGATCACATGATCATACCATGAAGTTTGCTGAGATGTCAAAAAGAGAATCTCTATATGCAGGATAGCACCCGCCACTCACGAAGCCGAAAGCTTCAGCCCCAGCACGCCCCCCACGATCAGCACCAGACAGAGCCCGCGCCAGATCGTGACCGGTTCACCAAACAGGAAGGCACTCAGCACCGCCGTCCCTAATGCGCCGATCCCCGTCCAGACCGCGTAACCGGTGCCCACCGGAATCGTGCGGACCGCCAGGGCCAGCAGGAACATGCTCGCCGCCATCATGCCAATGGTCAGCACGCTGGGCCATAACCGAGTGAAACCGTCCGTGTATTTCATCCCGACTGCCCAGCCGATCTCCAGCACCGCCGCCATCAAAAGAATCACCCATGCCATAACGCACCTGTCACTGCTGTGGCAGGGTCGTCCCCGCCGACGGGAAAAACATGCAGGTCGTCCTGCAATGGGAGTGTTCCCGGCATTATACGCCCCACATCCGCCGGGACAAGCGGCAGGAAACCCGGATTCACCACTTGACAGAAATAGACAGACCTGTATACTTCGATTATTCAGACACGCGACAACTGCAAAGAAGAACCAGCCGCAATGCATTCGCCCCGGTCAGGTGTCTTCGCTGATAATCGTACTAAATACGAACTAACTGGTACCAGAGTCACACGCTATCGAATGAGGTCCGCCTCGTTCTCGTTTTTAAATAGACATTATACAGACCTGTCTGTTTTTTATAATTCCAGACCAACAAAGGAGACACACATGACTGCCATCAAACCCCCGTTCAATTTCGCCACCGCCACCGCCAAAGTCCGTGCTGCGGAAGATGCCTGGAACAGCCGCGACCCTGAAACGGTCTCCCTGGCCTACTCCCCGGATTCCGAGTGGCGGAACCGCGATCAGTTTCTGCAGGGACGCGATCAGATCCGGGAATTCCTCGCCGGCAAATGGGAACGGGAACTCGATTACCGGCTCGTCAAATCGCTGTGGAGCTATTCGGAAAACCGCATCGGCGTTCGCTTTCAGTACGAGTATCACGATGCAGACGGCCAATGGTTTCGCGCCTATGGAAATGAACTCTGGGAGTTTGACGAAGCAGGACTCATGCGCCGTCGCGAAGCCAGCATCAACGATGTCCCCATCCCCGCAGACCAGCGCCGTTTTCACTGGCCCACCTCCGGTCCCCGACCATTGATGCACGCAGGCATTCCGGATGTCGCCTGATCGACGGACAGTCAGACCTCGGAGTCGGCAGCAGCAGATTCTGAGGTCGGACTGGCATCTTCAATCTGATGCCGCTGTTGTAACCAGCGCGCGAAAATCCAGCAGAACAGCGCCCACGCCAGCCCCGCGGTCCAGCCGGCAATCACATCGGTCGGGTAATGCACGCCGAGGTATATCCGACTGAGCCCGATCAACACCGTCAGCAGCAGCGCCACACAGAGCACGTATATCTTCACCCGGGTCCGCTGAATCACCGATGCGAGCAGTGCCCCCAGCGTGAGATAGATCACCGCGGAAAGCATCGAGTGGCCACTGGGGAAGCTGCTGGTATAAACATACGAAAGATGCGGCACCACATCCGGGCGGGGACGGCTGATGAAATGCTTGAGCGCAGAACTGAGCAGCAGCCCACCGAGGGAAGCGAACAGCAATAACAGGATCACCCGCTTTTTGCCTTCGATCCAGAGATATCCGGCCACGACCGTCGTAAAGAAGACCAGTGTCGCCACGCCCCCCAGCGCAGTCAGATCGCGGCCCATCTCCTGCACCCAGGGCGGTCCGATGGGAATCGACGGATCATCGGCCCGCCGCATGGAACGAATGACCCACTTGTCGAATGCCTGGGTCTCCTGTTCCAGCACCTCGTCGGTGAGCTCAATGAACGCCCAGGTAGAGCCGGCCAGGATCAGAAAAAAGACCAGCAGCAGCGGTTCGCGACCTTTGAGCCAGTTCACCGCAAACTCGATCCATTTCAGCAGCCGCCGAGAGAACAATTTCATCCATCCGGTTTCAGACATGACTTCAGTTTAGCAGAAAACAGGACGAAAACTCTACGCTCACTCCCCTTCAATCGACGGCAGAGGATCGACTCAACGCTGACTCAGGCATCACCGTTGAGTCGTTTGCGTAAATTTTCGAGTCCGCGTTTGATCAGGGAGGCCACCGCCGTTTCCGAACGACCAAAGTGTTGCTCCAGATCCGCCAGCGACCAGCCTTCGATGTGCCTTAACCGCACCGCTTCCGCCTGGTTTGCGGGAATCGACGCCAGCACTTCAGCCAGCCGCACCGCATCCTCGGCCTGCATCACCCTTTGTGAGGGACTCAGGGTTTCCAGGTGAAACAGCCCCTCCAGCCGCGAGCCCGCGACTTCATTACCAACGGCCCGCTTCTCTGCACCCGCGTGTCGACGTATCGTATCCTGAATATTCCGTTCATGGATTTTCTGTAACCAGGCAACAAACTGCGCCTCTTCTTTCCCGTCGAACTGTTGAAAGTTCCGCAGCGCCGACAGACAGGTCTGCTGCACGATATCCGAATCATCCACGCGTGCCTGCAGACGACCATCCAGCGCCCGTTGCGTGATGAATTTCAAATAGGGCCGGTGGCGATCCAGCAATTGCCCGATCGCCTCCTGGTTGCCCTGTAGCGATTCGTTGAGAAGTCGCTGGTATTCCGAGTTGCGCATGCCCGTATCCTGAGAGATCTCGATCGATATATGATAAAGGAAGAGTCTCTCTCATTATGCACACCTGCACCCCGAATTTAAACTGTTTGGTGACGATTCCCGAACCACTTAGGCCTCGAGCGCCGTTTCAGACAACCACCCCTTACGGCTCACTGACCAGCCTGACTTTGGGAACGGTTTTGATCGAAGTATCACCCAGCAAATCGCCGATCCGCCTTCCTGTAACGAGCAGCATGATCACCTCAGTCAGCACCACCAGAATAGCAACCGGCACGCCAATCACGAATCCGATTATCGGAATACAAAACAGGAACGGTCCGATGCACAGCGGAATATTTCTTAAGATCCGCGGTCCAACCCGTGCCGGGTCGGCACTGTTATTCGACACCTGCAATCCCAGCAGCAGTTTCCCGGGACTGGCCCCCGCGGCATCGCGGAACAGCCAGTAGCAGCACAGCATCAGCCCGATGAGAATCTGCCCCAGGATCGGAATCAACACCAGCGGTGCCAGGATCAACGTCAGCAACGCATCGATCACATAAGCGATCGCCCGCATCAGAACCGGAGCCGTCTCGGATTCCGGCAGACCGGCAACCACTTCGGGCGTCTTCGACTCCGACTCAGTACTGGTCCGCACTGGTAACGCGGTGGCCTCTACCGGCTTTTCGGCAGGGGCAGGTTTCGTCGACGCGGTCTGCGCAACAACCCGTGGTTTCTCAGATGACGTCGGTTTGGGGGGCGTTGTTGAATCGCGGGTCGATGCTCCGCTTTTGATCTTTGTCGCATTCTTTTTCCCGGTCGCAGACCGCCGCGTCTCTACAAAATGCTGCAGCCGCTGAATCTCCCGGGGCGTAAAGGTCCTCTGGATATCATCGGCGGCCGCAATCTTCAGGTGCTGGCAGATTTTGCGAAACTGCGATTCCGAAACGCGCAACCTCTGACATAAATCACTGGAATTCATAGAGATACCTCATTATTCAAACTGCAAAACCATGTGTCAGGCAAATACGAAAGGGGAATACTGACGTCAGTTGACGAACAGTGCTCAACCTCTCAAGCGTCTGCACAGCGCAAACTTGGCGGCGGAAATTCACAATTCTGAAAAAAGGAGCGACCAGAACCAGCGATTATCGAACAGGCATTCGTAACAGCGTTGAAATAAAAAAGGCAGGACTCATTAAGTGGAGACCTGCCTCTTTCTTCTTTTGCCGGTTGTCTGACATTCGCTCAAAATTCACCGATGGCTTCACCACCGTTGGGAGTACTCATCGCCTTTAACACATCCGGATCAATATTCTCCGAAACAAATCGCACCGCCCCGTCGGAGAGCAGCACATGATTGCCCCCCACCATCGACGTCTTCCTCCCCTCTCGCATCACGTTGGCAGGATGATCGATATTGGTCGGATCGCCCCACGGCTTGAAGCCCTCTCCCGATTCAATCGCCATGATCGTAGTCGAGGCGCCATCAGTGATGTCACGAAACCGAGTGTTCCCATTGGTCTCCAGCAACAGTTCGTTCCCGATGTAATGCGACAGCGCCAACCCGTCTGGAGAAACGGTTTCCTCAACGGATGGATGCAGATAGTCAGGAATGACCTGGGTAAAATGCTTCCGGTTTTCCGGCGTCGTCCAGGGTTGATGGATGTTAATTCGATTGTATAACGGCGCCTGATCCATAAAGGGCAGAATGAACGTCTGCCAGCTGTGGTTCGGCTTGCCTTCCACGTTGGTCGTCCCCCCCGGGGTAAACACCCGGAACGTGTCGTGATAGTTATGCATCGCCAGGCCGATCATCTTCAGATTGTTTTTGGAAGCCGACCGCCGGGCTGCTTCGCGCGCCTGCTCAACGGCAGGCAGCAGCAGAGCCACCAGCACCAGGACGACGAGAATGCCCCCACCCCCCAGAATCGCGAGGACCAGAATCAGCGTCGTGTTGTTTTTCTTCGGGCCAGCGGTAGCGGAACCCGTCTGTTCAAAGTCGGAGCCCCCACTGCTGACTGTCTCCGCCGGCAAGAGTCCCGGTATCTGGCCCGCAGGTCGGAATTCACCCGCCTCTCCTTCTCTCACCAGATCCGACTCCTGTACTTTGCCCTGCGCCGCCAGTTCAATCAGCCGTTCCCGTGTCAAGGGGCCTGCTGTCTGGTCACCACGTTTCACATACCAGTTGGCCATGATGGTCTCTTTCTCGCTGGAGACTCTGGGACAGAGTCAGGTCAAAAACTCAGCAGTAGAAGTACGAACACCAGTCTAACAGATCCGCATCCGACCCGATACGAAAAAATCAATAACCCGACAGATCCACCACCCACGCTTCGGGTACGCGCTCTTCGACAGCGGTCCGCGCCAGGTTGAACCACCGCCCGGCCTGGTTGAGAATCTGGCTGTCCGCGGAAGCCACGATCTGGTTGGCGGCGCTCAACACAGGGTCGGGGTCAGGCACGAGGTCGATCTCCCAGTTCCAGCCCCGCTCCTCACTGAGTTCCCGCAGCATCGTCTTCAAACGCCCACTGTTGGAGACCGGCTGATCCAGCAACCAGCGACAACCGGCCACCTGCCACTCCGCCAGCAGTTCGCCCAGGATCTGAATCGCAGGGATCGTCTCGGCCACCTTCCGATAACTGCCATGCATGCTGGCCATGTCCCGCAGGCAGCCATCGTGGGCCAGTAGAATGACCCCGCCCGACAGTGCCGCTTCCAGCGACGTCAGCACGTTATACCCATCGATCCACAACTCCGCCCCCGCAAGGTCCGGCGTCTCGACCTGATGCATCTGCCGCCGGTTCGCGTCCTCCTCACTACAGGCACAGCGGCCCACCGCCAGCCGCTGTCGCGCGTTCAACGCATAGCGATCCCCCACCAGCTTGAGTGCAGAGACCGACGCATACCCACGGGTCAACAGCCAGTTCAGATCAGAAGTCGCCCGGCGCAGATCAGGCTCCGCATCGCGCGCAAACAGCAACCGATCCTGGGGATGAGCGCCCCGATGATTCCGCCGGTCAGGCATGAACTTTCCTCCTGGCTCCTGTTACGACAGACTGTGGTAGATTACATGATTCATGAGATAGCTCTGCAGGAACTGATTTTCAGGAAAAGAGCTCACTCTATCAGACCATCCGCCTGCATCTGTTGGTTTCGGATTTCCGCATCCTGCTCGAAGTACTCCTCCGCAAAGTAGGTTGGCAGCGGCTCTGGTTCCTCATGCAGTCGTAAAATTCCTTCCTCGATCAAGGTGCCCATGATTTCGTGAATCTGCTCCCGCAGCCCCGCCGGTTCCCCCGCTTCGTACTGATCAGCCATTTGTGACACAAATTCATCGACCGTATGTTCGCCATCGGCAGACATGAATACCACCGCGTACCAGGGTTCCATCGTGATCATCCGCGGCGCGTGCTCACTGAAGCTGTCGTGTACCACCAGTTGCCCCTCCATCGTATGCCAGCACGCCTTACGGGAAAAATACTTCTCATCCATGGTGAACCTCGTTTCAGTCTGGAATCAAATCGGCTTTAATAGAGACGCATAGAACATACGCAACCACATAGTGTATTTACGTTTATTTCCCCTTGCTTTTCAAGTAAGTACCTGCGTTTCCTCGCGAAAGCACCTCGTCCCACCGCCACCCCACTGGTTCGTCTTGACAGATTTCGGGGTTACGAGGTAGAGTGCCGCGACTCTGGTAGTAGACAATTGTCAGCAAACGCAACTGCCCCACCCCGGCTGACAGCGCCCCTGCGGGCCCCGAAATTGTCGCCGCATCGAGCTGATGAGGAACGGAATCAATCGCCTCAACCCGGGGCCGCGCTCTCGCGAAAGGAATCGAACCATGCGATATCAATTAACGCTGACCCTGCTGACACTCCTGTTAATCCAAGGCTTTGTCCTCGCAGACGATCCTGCAGAACAGCCGCAGGACAAGCCGATTAAACAGGCATCCTTCGCGGCACCGCCACAAGCTTTGAATCCACCAGCGAATGTCACTCCCTCCGAATTAACGATCCGGAAGGCACTCAAAAAGTCCGTTACACTGAAGGCCGAAAAGAAACCGCTGGCCGACGTGCTGCGTACGCTCTCCCGGGATTTAGGCATTAACGTTTTCGTCGATACTCGGGGTCTGAATGAAGTCGGCATAATCCCTGAGAATCCCGTCACCATCGAAGTCGAAGGCATCCAGTTAAAGAGCGTGCTCAACCTGATGCTGTCGCCACTGGATCTCGCGTATACCTTCAAAGATGAAGTCCTCGTCATTACCAGTAAGACGCGGGCCCAGGGCGAGCGCACCACACGCACCTACCCCGTCGCCGATTTAGTAATCCCCATTCCCATGACCGGTCCGGTTTCCGCTGATGAACCAATTCCGGTCGTCAACAGAAACTCGGTCGACTTCAACTCACTGATCGAAGTCATTGAAGCCTCGGTGCAACCTGTCGATTGGGAGCGGATCGGTGGCACAGGTTCGATTCGCGCGTTTGATCCCACGATGTGCCTGGTCATCCGGCAGTCGAAAGAGGCGCACCAGGAAATCGAAACACTACTCACAGAACTCCGCCGGCAGCGGGATTTTCACGTTTCCGTAGAAACCCGCATCCTGGAAAACCTGCCGGATAAAGCCTGGGAACGTCTGGGCCTCGATCTGGATGCCAACAGTCTGATGGCCCGCACTCAACAAAACAAAGGTCCGCTGGGGGGAGTCCTGCTCAGCGATGAAGAGGTCAAGTCACTCCTCGAAGCAGCACAAAACCACAGCCGCACCAATCTGATCCAGCCGCCTGAGGTCGCTTTGTTGAACGGCTACACCGCCCATGTGACCGAGTATTCGGCGGGAGGTAAGCCGCACCCGTTGCAGCGTCCCTTCTATCTGCAGCCGGTGATTTCCGCAGATCGTCGTGAAGTCCGCCTCAACCTGCGGGTCAGCGAACAACAGTCCGAGCCTCAGCAACTGCAGACCTACGTCACGACCGTCCCCGATGGCAAAGCCGTCCTCATCGAACTCGTCCAGGGAAAGACCAATCAGACAGGAATCCCCGTCACAGACAAAGCGGCCGACGCGAAAGTCTTCAAGAAGACCACCGCCAATCAGACGCGCACCTTCCTGCTGCTCCGCCCGAAAATCGTCGTCCAGCAAGAAGAGGAAGAACCGGTCTCACCTCCCGCGGAATAAATTCGCTCCCGTCACCAGCCGATTCAGTCCAAACCGACGTCCTTTACGGAAGGCAACCGGGTTCAACTCATCGTCTCCGGTCGAAACACCGCCCGGCTTCAGACTGTCGTCCTGGACTTCGATCCCCACATATAGAATCCCCGGCGTTCCTTCACGCGTGATGTAGAAGAACGTCACGGTATCCAGCGGTCTGGCTTGGTTGGTTTCCGGATCGAAGCTCACCAGCAGATCCTGTTGGTTGGCGCGTCCCTCCGCCTGCAGTGCATCGATGGAAGTCTGGCTCAAGGATTCTTTCCACCGCGACTTGGGTAGCTCCCACGTGCGGAGTCCGATGGGCCGCAGAACAAACTGAGTCTGCCCCTCTTCTCCCTTGATTTCGTCCCCCAGCATATCGTAACCCTGCCCAGCCGCCCATTCCCGGATTTCCTTAAACCGGTCCTCTGAAATTTCTTTCTCCCTCCAGCGCTCGGGAAGTGGCGCAGCCCGTCCCGTATCGAGATCATAAAACACGAGCCCCTCCGGTGCGCTACGAATCGACTGCAGCACCCAGCCGCTCGTACCACTCTTCGTCTTCAACAGCGCAGAGGACGAAATGGGATCAGTCGCTGCCGGTGCAGGCAACGACGGCAGGTTCACTTGATAAAACGCGGGGTCATCGGTGAGTTCCCGTCCGTGCTTCTCCCACCACTGCGCCCAACGCTCTGCAACCTGGTGGAACAGCGCCGCTTTGGCCTGTTTCTGACTGGGGAAATCGTACTCATTCAGAAAGATGTGATACAGTTCCTGATCACCAAAATTCTGACCGGTCAGCGACTCCAGGGCACCAAAGATTTCACGGACAGGCCGCCCAAATCCATATTCACTGCCTCTGTGTTGCTGACTCAGGTCGTGCTGTTGCATGAACTTGAGCAGTGCGACATCGGTTTCCCGAATCTGCAAACCCATATCGGAACCGGGGCGAATTAACGTTTTGGGAATTGCCCGGATCAGGCCGGGAACCGCGCGTTTGTCGCCAATCGCACGCAAGATAAAACCGAGACAGCGGAGCAGCATATCATCCGACGTCTGATCCAGTTCCGCAACCAGTTCCGGCACGACGTCAGGTCCGAGGGTCGCGATCTTCCGCAGCTGATTGGCCCACTCATCGCTGAACCTGTCCGATCCTGAGTTCATCTCCTTGAGTTCCGCCAGTAGTTTTCCAACGGATTTATTGGAAGGCAACTTTGCCTCATCCTCCTCGGTAGCGGTAGGTGGGGACTGTTTTCGATTATCAAACATTGCGGCTCTCATTAACTTACTCCGCAACATCAGATCCGGGTCAGGAACCTGCGGCTTCTCCGCCAGCTCACCGATGACAATATCACGGTGCACAGTCTGACCATCGCCGACTTTCAGATAACCCGGGGTAGAGCTCCCGTTCATCAGGTAAATGTAGTTACGTCCCGGCGCCACATGCAGACGATAGGTTCCATCCGCCTGCACTCTGGTGCTAGTGACTGCGGCCCCGGTCATCGGTCGCGCCGGACCGTAATGGGCCACATACATCTTCCGTTTGTCGCCATCAATAGGCTGGTCCGTCGCCGGATCTATCACTTTCCCGGTCACATAGCCACCCCGGACCATTTGAATATCCTTTCCCGTCTGCCGCTGTCCCTCCGTCACTTTCAGGGCTTTGATCGCCAGGGGCATCCGCTCCGGTGCGACGGCCCAGATATTGTAATAATCGTTCGTCATGCGGAGTTTATAGTTACCGTTGGCATCCGTCCTGGTTGTGAAACCACCATATCGGGCGATCCCTTGCGCATGAACCTCAACATCGGCCAGCGGCTCTCCCGTCACCAGATCAACCACCTGCCCTTCCACAATTGCCGGGGGATGCAATGTAACATCAACAGTTTGCGGAAGCTGCGAATAAGACCCGATTGTGATCGGATAATCTGCATGATGCACCCGGAACAAACATCGCGTGTCCGTGTACCCTTTTTTGTTCGACGGGGACTTTGTGTTCGACTTATCTGAATTCCAGGCAGCCAGATCCTTAATGGTGTACCGCCCCTGGCTGTCGGTTTTGGCCATACGGACTCCCGGTATCGGATACTGATCTGACTGCAGCGTGACCACCGCATCAGCAACCGGGTTTCCGTTCTCATCGGTAATCGTACCGCTCAAGGCAGCCGTGTCTGATTTCATACGCAGAGATATTTTAGATCGACGGTACTCTGGCCACATCGACCACATCGCCGACGAATAACCAGCCTTGGTGGCAACCATGGTCAGGCGGCCTCCCGCACCAGGCATCTGCACATCTTTAAATGTAAACTGACCACGGTCGTCAATGGTTGTCTCCCCCTGAAAGACAGGCTTGGCATACCCTTCGGGATAACGATAAAGCTTTACCGTCGCCCCCGGTTCGCCGGTTCCGGTGAGCGTCTCTTTGACGCCCTGAGCCTGCTCACTCTCCTGGACCTGCACTGCCTGTGGCTGGTCTTTAGCCTCCGTCGGCTGTTCCTGGGCGCGACTGATGCGCACCACTCCCAGGAGAACCACCATCGCGACCGCCGTCGTCAGCATGCTGCCCGCCTGCCAGCGGTTCAATCCCCTGCTGGTCCGGTTGCGACTCACGGCTTCAATTCGTTTGCGCACCTGTGATCGACGGGCCATCGCCAGGGCAGCACTCCTGTTCTGCGCTGCCACGCGTAACGCCAGCCCCGCCAGCAGACGCCCATACAATTTGTCATCCCCCAGGTAGCCGGCGGCTTTTAAATCGCACAGTTCATCGCAGGCGTCCGCATGCACGACGCGGGTTCTCCACATCAGCGGATGGAACCAGAGCAGGATCTGTAACAGCGTAAATAGATGATGCCAGCGCAGGTCGTTCCCCCGGCAGTGGGCAATCTCATGCGCCAGTGACGCCTGTAACTCCTGACGTTCCGCAGCAGCGCATTGCTGCACCGGTATCAATACCCCGGGCCGCCATGCCCCTACGATAAAGGGAGTTTGCACTTCCTCACTGCAACGCACATCAATCGATTTCAGATATCCGAGCTGTGCAGCAATCGCATCAGCCTGATCCTGAATTTCGGCAGGCACCGGTGTCGCACGTCGATAGAGTGCCACGAGACTGAGCACGCCGCCCAACCAGCTCAATGTGAGCAGCGCCACACCGAAGGCCCAGGTAACACATACATAGCCCAACAAACCAGTGGGAAACCAACCCGCTGTCCATGCCGTCTCCTGAGTTACCGTATCCTCAAGAATAGACGCCTGCGTGGCGGCGGTGTCTTCTATTGGCGGCCGTTCATTCAGCGGCATTAACCCTCTGTCAGAAAGTTCAACCTCCCGGGATGAGGGACCACTCACAGGCACAGTCAGCTCTATGGCAGCAGCCGTTTCGTTCAGATCAGGAGGTTCGACGACCTCATCCACTTCCATAACAGGGGAGGCGGCAGGCAGCAGTGCCAGCTGCAGTCGGTAAGGAAGCAGACTCAAGACCGTCACGAAGATCAGACTGACCGCCGTCATCCGCCAGAGTAAAATTCGCAGCCGGGGATTCCAGCGGTTGCAGGCACAGTGACAGAGCCAGGCCACCATCAGAATCAACGTCAATCGAATCAGAATCAGCAGGGCACTATTTGATAAAGCATCACTGCTGCCCATCAACCAGTTCAAGGTGGATGACATCTTCGCCTCCCGAATCATTATTGCTGGGGATCATCTGCCAGCCGTTTGAGTTCCAGTAACTCATCCTGGCTCAGCTTCTCTGCGCGAATCAGATCTAGAATGAGTTTCCTGGCGGAACCTTCGCAGTAAGCATCGACTATCTGACGAATCGTCGAACGAAACGCCGCTTTGCGACGCGTGATCGCCTTGTAATAGTAAGCCTTACCGACCTTGCGACGTGAGATGTGCCCCTTCTCAACGAGGATCGCAAGGTAGGAACGCAGCGCTGGATTTTTGATCGGCTCCGGAAAAAGTTCCTGCAACTCACTTGGCTTCAGCTCACCCTGTTCCCACAGGATCTGCATCACAGCAAGTTCGCCTGGTGTAAAACGCGACATCGGACTTCCTCCTCTAATGTGCAGATAATACTGCACATTGATCGCGCTGGCAAGCTTTTTCTTGAGAGAATCATCACCAGCTCAAGAATACAGCTTGATTATCCGCACGATCCACGAGTCAGGCGGAGCGCCCTTAATCGCTGCATCTCTCCAGGTCAGGTTGATTCAGGGCAAACGAGAAACTTGAAGACTGGCTCGACGAGAACAACATGACAGCATAGCCACTCAATACTGAGAACTGCTTCTGCTCCGCTGGTCGCCACCATTCCAGGTCAGCGATTCCGCGTAGATTTCCTGGTTGATGTTCTCACTCACGAACGTCACGCGACCGTCAACCCACAGCATGTTCACACCGCCCGTGTGGCGGGAATTGGGAGCCGGCATCAGCCCCTCCGATCCCCCCGCGGGATGCGACACAGCCGCGTTGATCCCGTAGCGTTCCAGGTCGGTGGAAATAATCTTCAACGAAGTCGGCGACGCCGTGTCGTTACCGGCCGACGATTCCCCTTCCAGCCAGATCCCGTCATCACCAATGCCGAACGCAACCCGACACAACCCGGGATTGCCGGAGACTGGCGTACTGTTACCGGAATAGATTACCGCTTCTCCCAGATTCCCGGCATAGATGTTTTCGGTCATCGCCACCGTATTCGAAGTGCCGTCACCCACGTTGACGCCCGAGATATTCACCGGCTTGTCAGACCAGAACATCCCCGTACCCCATCCGCCGTCAGCCGTCTCCGAATCATGGCGGTTGGACGCGATCACACTGAAGGGAACGCTCGGAAGCGAATAACCGGGCTTTTGAATAAATCCAGGTGCAATCGGCGTCCCGTTAATCGAACTGCGCCCCGCATAACCAAAGTTGACCACGTACGTCAGCTGCCCCGGCTTGC
Organism: Gimesia chilikensis; assembly: GCF_008329715.1. Classification (GTDB taxonomy): domain Bacteria; phylum Planctomycetota; class Planctomycetia; order Planctomycetales; family Planctomycetaceae; genus Gimesia; species Gimesia chilikensis. Next base: position 13,281 of record NZ_VTSR01000016.1, read on the forward strand.
CTGACGCAGACCCGTCATCGGGGCACGTATAAACGGGAATCGAAACCGTACTCAAATCGTAAGTCGGCGTCTGCTTCAAGGCCTCATACACGGTTCCCTGTTCGACGTAAGGCAGCAGGATGACCGCCCACGAACGATACTCGCCCGGGTCCCCCTCGTGGATTCCAATCATCGGAAAGTCGCCGTCGTAAGTCGAAGCAAAACTATGCAGCGCGATTCCGAGTTGCTTGAGATGATTCTTACACTGAGTCCGTCGTGCGGCGGCACGCGCCTGCTGCACCGCAGGCAACAGCAGCGAAACCAGCATTCCAATAATTGCGATCACGACCAGCAGTTCAATCAGGGTGAAACCACCCCGACGCCGCACACCGTTCTTCTGTTTGTGATAAGCGATCATCGATCCCCTCCAGGTATGTATTCGACCAGATAATTCAACAGCAATCGGGTCTGACCTGGAGCGTGCGCACATCGCATCCTCCAGGTGTCCGCCTTGAAATACCGATGGGTGAGGGCGACGCCAGCCGCCAATCCGAAAATCGGCAACTATAAAAATGACCCGGAACGAAACTATACTGGAGAACATGTTGGCGTACAATCAAACATGTTAATATTGGATAAATTTAGTGTTCAAAATGACAAAATGACGTAGTTGATAAGACCGGAGCCTGTCATTTTTCAGGCAGCAAACCAGCACACTTCACTGAGGATCTGCGACCCGGCGGTTCCTGACTGAACTTCAGCGACACCGGCCGGGCCTACGATTTTCATCGATTCAGATCCGCATTCTGCTGAATGCCGCCTGTTACCGCTCTGACTCGTGATGCCACCAGCCACTGGGTTTGTTCGCGTCTTCTCCTGCGAACATCCTGCTGTTGGAACTTAGTTCGTCGGTGAACAGGTCAGACAAAGGGGCAGGCACGATACTGCAACCGTAGCAGCGCGTCACCTTATCGTGACACTCGGTTATCGTATCAGGCACCTTCAGCAGCAGGCGACTGCCCATCTTGAGTAGCGTATGAACGCAGTAGGCACGCAACACGATACTCTCATCCTGCAGATGATCGTAGAGTGCCTGCTCGGTTTCCGGATGCTCATACACAAGCCAGTCGGCCAGTTGAGATCCCAGCGGAATCTCTTTCATGCCAATGGGCCCCGGTCCGCGGTACAGTGCCGGCAGGGATCGCCAGACAGCAATAATCCGCGTAAAAGCCTCATCCAGCGGTAGTGATCGATACTCGTCAAGACGCTCATCATTAGTAATGAATCTGGGAACTCTTCGCATAATAATCTCCTGTTTAAATAAAAAGACTCACTTCAAATCCCTGAAACATTCAGGGAACACAATGGGGGGGTAGAATCGGCAGACTTTTGTCGAAGAGACAATGAGCCAGGACCATCCAGAGAAGGGGTAGAAACTCAAAGGGAGGAGATCGCTCGTGCGCGAGACAGGACCTCTGAAATAACTCCCGCGGCCGGGTTAAAGAGCAGCATTGAGTCACACGACGGAAAAAAACTGCGTCGCGCGTACCTGATGCTTCAGCCGTCTATGATCCCCAGCGCCCGATGTAGCACGGCGCTGTGATTTCCTGCATACGTCTCTGCGCAGGCCAGCATGTCGGAATAATCGATCTGCTCATCGAGTGCCTGGATGCCATCACAGGCGGCATCCCATTTATCACCATGCAGTTTCTCGAAACTCGTGATGGCGAATTCGTCGAGCCCTGACCGATCCTCCTGGATCGCGTCATGAGTCATTCCGGCCTCATCCGCAACCGCAAGAATTTTTTCAAGCAGTGTCGCCTGAGATTGAGCGCCAATCGTCTGCAATGCGGTAATGGTTTCACGCATATACCTGCCGCTACTGTTGCCGATGAAATTATCGATCCCATTCATGGCAACTTCAGTATCAAAGTCCAGGATGAGCATCAGCACCGCCACCGGGTCCGCAGCATTACAGATCCGACCATCCTCGCGCATCTCGGAAAGCGGCGGTTCGTAGATTCTGGTAGAAAGCTCACCCAGCAATTCCTCTGGTGTCATGCTCGCTTCTCACTCAAACTGAATAGGACGTCAGTTACCGATCTGCATAATGCTGAATTACCTGTTTCGCAATCCGCTCCCCCTGGAATCACCATTCATCATCATCTTCAGCGTCGTACTCATCTTCATAATCGTACTCGGCCTCTGACTCTTCGGCGGCAAACATCACATCCGTACGCAACACATACTTGCGGCCCCGCGTCACCGGTTCGCCTTTATGATGAATCGCATGCTCAAAGAACAACGCCATTCCCTGTTGCGGGACGACTTTAAATTCATCGAACATTTCCTCGGAATAGGAATCCTCGAAAGAGGTCTCTCCCCCTGCAAAGTCATCATTCAGATAGATGATCAGCGTCAGATAGCTCTGCTCGCCGTTATCGCGTTCGAACGGAAAGTCCTGGTGCCAGTTGAACTGCTGCCCGGGATCGTAGCGATAGAAACGTAACATTTCGTTAACGCCGATCGCCGACCGGTCGTCATACTGATACGGCACGAAATCGCTGGCCCGTTCCCACAGCCACGCGGCGATTTCTTCGTTCTGAAACATCACCCGCTCATTATTGCGAAGATCCTTCCGCAGCACCTGGCCCCGCGGGCTGGAGACCAGTGCATCTTCGTAGCCAAAATCTTCGCTGATGCGAATGTACTTCTGGCACTCCTCGGGGGTTAAAAAATTCTCGACAGTGAAAACAGAGTCATTGAGCCAGTTTTCTTCAGGCATGCAGCAGATTACCCTTCGGATGTGAGTTGTTTCTGTTCCTGGTACCACGGTTCCGTAATCTCGATGGCGGAGATCACCAGCTGACAGAGATCCGCCGGCGGACCTTGAGATTCGGAACCATATTGGAATTTACAGACGGATTCCTCTCCGTCCCCGTTCATAAAGCCCACCGTAAGACAACAGGTTTTGCCCTGGGGTTCAGGATCGGCGTAGCCCCCCTCCCATTCTGTGGTTTCGGGCTGGATCCGCGACTTCAGTGCCTCGAACATTTCAGACGACGGTTGATCGATGAAGAGCTGCTTTTCAGTATTGTCTTCAGAACCGGTCCCCATCCGGTTGACCGTCCCGTCTGCAGTCAGCAGGAGGAAAAGCACCTGTTCGTCTGCGACATGCATCGTGATAAAGATACCGTTGACGTCTTCAGCAGCAAACATGAGGGAGTCTCCTCTGACAAGACAGCATGCACTGAACGAAATGCGAACTGATTCATTCATTAACGACAGGGTGAGTGTAATTTTGTCTATTCGCGAGCCATTGTCAAGTGAATACGCTCTTCGTCGTTATGACGAACGCAGATCTCACCTTGAATTCAGACAGACCTTCATACATCAGCGTCATCGGAACGCAGCACAAACGTAATTCTGGAGTGCGTATCGTCCTCAGGGTTTTGCCACTCACTCACCCGCAGCAGGTACCCTGCTTTTTCCAGCGCCTCAAGATCTGAGAATTGCATGCTGTCCAGAATCACGCTTGGTAAATGCTGGCCAGCCGCTGCCAGCCAGTGATATTGTCCATACGGCAGAAAGCCCAGGTACTCTGTTTCATAAGTGAATTCCTGCGCCGCCTGACCGTCGAGCGCAGACTGCAGTCGCTCCAGTAAATCGAGTTGTGGTCTGGTTAATTCCATAATGAAATCGAGTAGAAAGTTTTTTACTCATTACCCCCCGCTCTGATACACCACTTCATAGGAATCTGAATAAAGCGGAAAATATCTGATTGCCAGGAGAACTTTTTCACCGCTCTCTTTCCCTGTTTGTGCGTCACATTGCTCTATAAAGTCAAAATGAACGCCACTCTTAAATTCGATCACTTCTGGACCTGTTCCGTGGCATCTGACAACTCGAAATGGAATCTGTTCCTCCTGCAGGAGATCGACAACCTCCGGGAAAGTAAACTCTTTTCCCGCCTTTAAAAACCAGGGATCGATCTGGAAATGCTCGTTCTGATAATCAAACAGGTCACCATCCAGCAGATGGTCATTCTGTATGGCCTCGATTTCTTTCGTATCAGTTTCATAAAAAAACTCATACCATCCATAAAGCAAGCCACTCGAAGCACCACCAAAGTCAGTCTCATCACCCGGTTTTCCCAGCAGCGCAACGGCTGCATCCCGGTGCATACCAATTTTAACTGGTCCAAATTCACCAGTCAGTGTGAACTCTTTGAGTGAGATTGTCAGCATCTAAATCCTTGTTGAGTACATCCCAGAAGTTGGCTGATTGAATTCAGGTTCGAGAATTTCATTGCCCAAAAAAGGTGTCAGGTCAATTATAAAAGAGTCCTACAACTTTTCTCTCTACATTTATGCCCATTCGTTCCCCATGAGTTCTCTGTAATTGATCACATAAATCCCCTTTTCAGAAATTGCGTAATCCACTCCAATCAAATACAGCTCAAAGTAATTATCAAAGCTAAGATCAAGATTCAGTAAGTCACAAGTAAGAGCCCATTGGAGGTGTGCGTTGCTGGCTAATCCATAGAAAGCATTACTGAGAGCCCTGAATTTGACATCATTTTTAGACAAATGTTGAACAAAATAGTTGGCCATATCATGATAAAATAAGCAATTCAGCTCACATCCAGCATATTCCGCGAACTTTTCTTCGTCACTCATAATAGCATTTACACCGTAATCCATCGCTTGGATGAGGGAAGGAGAATCAATAATACGCCGTTTTTCTTTCAGATCTTGGAGAACAAGATTTGTAATTTCATTTTCAGTTTTGTCGTCTGCTCGAAAATCTAAACGAAACATTTTTTCGAGAATACGAGATTTATTTGGGATATAGCTAAACACTGTTTCTAGATCACTCTTTTCTTTTTCAGTAAGAGATTCAAGATATAAATCCATAAACATACTTGAGAAATGGTCTAATTCAAAAGAGCGTTTGTGTTCACAAAAACTCATCCAATCGTTTATCTCTTGTGAATCCATATTCTATTCTCTAATTGATCGAGGAAATGGTTTGGGTAGGAGTTCCGGGTCAATCTTCCATCTATTAAGCAAGTGAAAGAAGTCGTCGATTAAAGCCTCTATGAGACGTGCTACGACGGGGCCAGGAAAAGTGTCAGGAACCTTTGATTGACGCAGCGCAACTTCAGTCGCTCCAGTAAATCGAGTTGTGGTCTGGTTAGTTCCATAGGATGACTTGGATCAGGGAGACACACAGCTACTCTCCAGAGTTTCCATTCTGGATTCCCACTTCACTTCTCCATTGAATCAGTGCCTGATTCTCAGATAACTCCGGAAAGACTTCTAGTGAGATCTCAACAAACATCTGTGCAATCCCCTGTAGCATCGATTCAAAATGTGATAATTCGATGTCATAACCTTCATGTACTGAATGATCGCAGTCTCTCATATCAAACGACACGCGATAGAGACCATTCTTTTTTTGCACTAATACGTCAAAGTTGAAACCTTGCTCAAAAAAGTGGATTACAAAGCTACGGACGTGTTCATTCTTTGATGCAGAGATAACCTCTGGCAACTGCTCCAGGAATATTGAAAGTTCACAATCAACGGGCAGCAGTATTTCCTCCCCGTCACCAAAACAAAGCTTAAACTCAAAAGCTCCACTTTCATAAAGCCATCGACAAACTGCTGAGATCACGGCGGGGGCATAATCCACAGGGTCATACAACTCCAGCCGAGCCTTATTCTTCAGGGATTGATAGGCATCTGATTTGACCGTAAATGAAAACATGGCGTTCATTATCCAGAACCGAATGAATCTGGCCAAAGTAGTGACACACGAGAAACACTCCTAATGACTCACTAAGCTGCTCAGAATTCGATCAACTCGACCTCAGCGACAATCTAAATAAATGGACTAAATCTCTTATACTTCTTCACTTCCTTGCTGTCGCGTTACACCCGGCTCTGGTACACCACTTCGTCTGTGACTTTACGAGTTTTGGCATCACATCACTCATTACGGAGCTTAACGATTCCAGACACTTTTTCTGCTCAAGTTCCTTTCAACTTTTCTCCATCTTCTTCACTAAGATGAACTAAGAAATAAGAATCATCCAGACTTGGATTCGTATAATGTTCACACCAAACCAAATGAGGAAATGTAATATCAGCCGATATATCTTCTCCCGTTTTGGAATGACAAAGTGGACATTCCCAATATAGATGGACAGGCAGATCATTTGCGAAGCTCCCGTAGACTTTTCCTTCTATATGTTGGATTTCAACCTCTCTCGGTACTATGTGCCATCCTTCAGCCTCATCATCTATTGCCCAATGTGCGCCTAATCTATACTCATAACCTTCTTCAGGCTCCCCATAAGCATGACATCGCTTCACTGCCTTCATTGCTTTTTCTTCAGAACTGGAGAATACAAATATTTTATCTCCCCAGTATCCTTCATAAACAAAGATGAGTTCAGATTTCGGGATCATATTTCTCTACCATAGATATCTCATAAAAAGAACCAGGGCGTTTTTATTGACTGCCGTTGAAGATCATTGTTTTCGCCAGGCATGGAGTCTTCCACTGAGAGAAATCGGTTCAATATTCAAGTATTAATGTTACTGCGTTTGTCATTCACAATTAGTCGCGTGTTACTTAAATTCAGGAAGTTGGTCTTCAAAGTTTGCGCAAAGAAAAATGTCGACATTCAGTTGTTGAAGGTTCTGACAGATCGTTCTAGTCGTGTTTATTTGCCGTGACAATGTGATTTCCTTACTCAGAGGCGTTGCCTCCAGACGATAGCGATAAAACAGAAAACCATCTTCAATTTCTGTCTGAGATTCGTCGTAATCATCATTTTGATAAATCTCGATCCAATTACCTTCGAAGTCAATTGAGTTAACTTTGCGCCCTCGTGCTTCCCTTAATCCTGCTGACATGTGCTTAATAATTGAGGAAATAGTTAAGTCTGTATTCAGCATAATGATAAATTGTAATGCGCTATCCATCTTTTCTTACTCTTTTGATGAGAGGAAAATACAGTTGTGCTATTTTCATCTCTCATGATAACTCATCACAAGAATAAAAACCCCTGGCCCGATTTCTCAGACCAGGGGTATCCCAGATAACCAACCGAGCCGATCAGACTTCGATCGACTCGACCTCGGCGACGAATCGGCCGGCGTCGTTGCCCAGGAACGACGCCACCACGTTGAACACCGCGTCACTGAAGCCGCCCATGTTCAGGATGTCGTCGCGCTCCGGAGCCTGTGACGAACCGTAAGGCTGGATGTCGATGCATACCAGCTTCGGATCCGTCACGCCCAGTCGCCGCTGGTTCTCGATGAACCGCTGCCACTCGGTCATCACGCCGGTCGAACCGTAACGGCCCTGCCGCACCCAGCTCTCGTTGTCGCTCACCAGCACGCAGCCGGCGAACGCACGCTTGCTGAGCTTCGTGTTGGCCACGTTCAGCGGGATCGAACAGTCGGTACCACCGCCGCCGTACTTCGCCAGCCGTGCCGACAGACTCAGAATCGAGTCCGATGGATCCAGGCGAGCCTGGTAAGGCCGGGTATCGAATGGAATCACCACGCTGTCCGGGTTACGTCGCAGCACAGCCGCCGCAAACAGTGCCGCAGCATCCACACACGTCATCCGACTTGTGGCACCACGACGCTGCCAGCCGGTAACCGGACACTGCATCGAACCGGACGTATCCAGACCGATCACCACGGGACCAGGCAGTTCCGGCACGTTACCGCAGGCAAGTTCGGCCGCCTGGTGCAGCGCCGTCTGAATCTTGCGAGGCACTTCGGCACTCACATTCAGATAAGCCGCCAGGAACTGGTACGGAAACTGTCGCGACTGACGGATTGCCTCCGCGTCCGCCAGGCGGTCCGCCACGTAGTCCACCAGCGCCGCATCCTGGAACACGTCATGCCGCAGCAGCGTATTCAGGTTCATCCGTAGCGCCTGTGGTCCCATCTGTCGGGCCAGCGCCTTCCAGACCAGTGGACTCTTGGCCGCATCCGCCAGCAGGTCCCACCGCACAGACAGATTCTCAACGATCTCTGCCTGCGCCTGGTCAGTCTCTGCCTGACGATAAGCGATCAGCTGTCGCACCTGCCGTGGCAGATCCGCTGCGGTCGCCGGTGCCCACTTGGCAGGCTCCTTATCCGTCAGCCAGCCGAACAGCGCACGTCGCTCGTTGTCGACAGGCGTTGGCCGTGCCAGTCGCAGAACGTCGCGCAGGCTCGGATCGTGACCGATCGAAGCCGACAGCAGTCGACCCACCGAAGCCTCGTTCAGCCAGCGCTGAAACGCCCGCTGCAGACTCGATGACAGACCGGTCCGACCAAACTGACCCGAACGGATCATCTGGAACAGCGTCCGCAGTACACGACCGTTGTCAACCACGCGATCGAACACACGGTGCATCAGCTCGGTATCCCGCGTCGACAGTGTCGCCAGCAGCGCTGCCGGCATCTCCTTCATGCAGGCTCGCTCCCGCGCATACACGGCCAGCTGTGCCAGGTAGCGGTCATCGTCCACCTGGTCAATCAGCGTCCGCAGAGTATCCAGCTGCGTCTGCGCACCCGCGTAGAACACGTTGTTGAACGTTCCGGTTGCCGCCAGCTGCGCGAGCGCATGCTTCGGCTCGAATTTATAAGCGCGACCGCCGGCCTCGTTACGCGAGTCCGCACGTGGATACTGATTCTGGCGATTTGAAAACAGAGTCTTGTTGGCCATCATAGCCTCCTTCAAAAAACGGGTCCGGCGAAAGACGCATCAGTCCCCACTGACGGCAGCCGGATCCTGTAAAAAGCACTCGACGAGGTATTCGAGCAGAGTCCCACCCTGCCTCTCCGCGCGCACGCGGAGTCCAGGGTCCGGCCCAGATTTAAATATTCAGTGGGCCGGGCAGGAGTTGAACCAGCGAAACCATGTACTCCACTCCAGCAGTCGAGTGAGTCGCTTAAGAAAGACCGACGAAGTTGTGTAAAGAGAGTTTTCTTCTGATGCTTCTACCATTAAAGCTACAACGTGTTGTGCGGTTGCACGCGGCGCTGGTGGGATTCGAACCCACAACTAACAGATCACTATGTACTCCCCTTCGGCAGTCGGTCCTGTTTGCATGTGACGCTATTTGCGTCTCGGCTTGTCGACGATCAAAGTTTCGGTCTCCTTGAATGCATGCGATCCGTCTGCTGACAGATCGTCTTTCGACAGTAAATACAACCGACGAAGTGGTGAACCAGAGTTTCTACGGTGCTCTACCATTGAGCTACGGCGCGACTCGCTTTGCGAATGAACGCCGGTGGGACTCGAACCCACAACCCCCGGGTCCTGAACCATGTACTCCAGATCGGCAGTCGGTCATGTCTTTTTTAAAACCCAACGAAGGGGCATCGAGATTGTTGCCTCTTCGGCCGTCCTGATCGGTCGCATGTGAAACCGTCAGTCGACACGCGCCAGACCATCTCACAGAGATGCCGTTACGCTCACCTTCCCTGGATCACTCCAGGTTAGCTACCTTAGGACCGTCATAATGTAATCCCGACAGGCAGTTGGATTTTCAACAAACCGGCCAACGAAGGAATGACACAGACATCGGTTCTTTTTGACAGAAAGATGTAGTCCGCATCGGCAGTTGGCTGGTTTAAGACGCCGGTGGGAGTCGAACCCACTTAGAACTGCTTTGCAGGCAGTCGCCTGGCCATCTGGCTCCAGCGTCAGTTTTACTCAAGTACCCCGCCAGGGAATCGAACCCCGTCTAATGGTTCCGAAGACCATCGTGCATCCATCACACCCGCAAGGCACATCAATTCGTTCACAGACAAAACACCGTTCGTCTGTTGCCGATAAAAGACAGTGAACGTTCAGCAGGGGTTCGCTGTTTTCTGCAGGAAAATATTTTCATCGGAAAACAGTCGCACCGATTTTTCACAAGTCCTGCTTGACCCGCCTGCGCGTCTCGCTGATACTGGATGACTTCGCCCACCATTCCCTCAGGAGATCATCAGATGCCTCGACTGACCGACCACTGCCGAATTCTCACAGCGTTGTTCCTGGTTCTGTGTGTGACTTCGATCGCAACAGCAGAACAGAAACAGGAAACCAAAGCAGATCCCGACCTGCCCCGCGTGCTGATTATCGGTGACTCGATTTCCATCGGTTACACCAAACCCACCATTGAACTGCTGAAAGGGGTCGCGAATGTCGAACGCGTCAAAGCCAACTGCGGCGATACGAAACGGGGTCTTAAAAATCTCCAGCGCTGGCTGGGAAAAACTGACTGGGATGTGATCCATTTCAACTGGGGACTGCACGACCTCTGCTATCGGCACCCCGACTCAAAAACTCAGGGACACCGCGACAAAGTCAACGGCACCATCTCGGTCCCCCTCGCACAGTATGAGAAAAATCTGGAAACACTGGTCAGGCAACTGGAGCAGACGAACGCCACGCTGATCTGGGCCACCACAACTCCAGTTCCGGAAGGCGAAGCAGGCCGCGTTGTCGGCGACGATTTGAAATACAACAAGGTCGCGAAAAAGATCATGCAGAAACACAACATCAAAATCAACGACCTGCATCAGCTCGCGACAGGCTTCGAAGCGCCCCTCTGGGCCGGTCCAGGCAACGTCCACTTCAAACCCGCCGGCTCCCAAAAACTGGCACAACAGGTCGCCCGCGAAATCAAAACCGCATTAAAAGCGAAGCCGCAAGACAGGAACTGAACCTGCCTGTCAGCTTTGTGCGAGAGTAAGTGAATCGATCGTCGTCTAAATGACTTTTAACTTCCAAGGCGGGTCTTCCACATGAAACACGGCACATTTCTCTGGATTCTGATTCTATTCTCATCCTCTGTTGTTTTCGGGCAGAACCCCGAGACGCTGCCCCCTTTGCAGGACGGCACAGCACCTCAGAATTTCGAAGCGATGTGGGCCGGCTTTGATCCGCGAAAAGAACCGCTTCAAACCGAAGTTCTCAAAGAATGGGAAGAAGAGGGCGTGATGCTCAGTGTGGTGCGATTTCGCATCGGAGTCTTCAAAGGACAGACCGCGAGACTCGCAGCAATTTTTGGTTTCCCCAAAAGCGCCAGCGGAAGCAGGAGAACACTTCCGGGACTCGTACAGATTCATGGCGGCGGACAATACGCCGATCACCAGGCGTGCCTCATGAATGGCAAACGCGGGTATGCCACCGTCTCCATTGCCTGGGCAGGACGAATCAGTGCCCCGGACTACCGGGTGACTCCTGCTGAAGTGAAGCTGTTCTGGGAGGGTAAGACCGACGATCCGAACTACAAAGTAACCACCGACTGGGGCGCACTCGACGGTTATCATGCCCCGGGAAAGCATCCCGGCAATGTCTTTCCCAGTGCCATGCCCGCCGCCTGGACTCTCGATGAAGTTGAGTCGCCGCGCAACAGCGGCTGGTTTCTCGCTGCGCTCGCGGCACGTCGTGCACTCACATTTCTGGAAGCGCAGCCGATGGTCGACCCCGATCGACTGGGCGTCTATGGACATTCCATGGGAGGCAAGCTCACCGTGTTGACTGCTCCCGACGAGCGTGTCAAAGCGGCTGCCCCTTCCTGTGGCGGTATCAGCGATCGATACAATCGAAGTCCGCTGTTTTGCGCAACCCTGGGTGATGATGTCAGCCTGAAGCAGATTGCCTGTCCCATCATCTTCCTCAGCCCTGCGAACGATTTTCACGGACGTCTGGGCAACCTGCCCGATGCGATCAACGAAATCCGCAGCAAAGAATGGCGCGTGACCTGCTCTCCACACCACAATCATCAGGACACGCCCGATTTTGAAGCCGCAACAATGCTGTGGATGGACCAGCATTTAAAATCTGCATTCGCATTTCCTGAGACACCGAAAACGAAGCTGATTCTCAAGACCAGCGATCACATCCCCAGTTTCCAGGTACAACCAGATCATACCCGGCCCATTCTTTCGGTCGATATCTTTTATACCCAGCAGGGTAAACAAGACGAGCGTCCCGAAGATCGACTGCAGACGATGCACCGCTTCTGGCATCATGCATCGGCGACCGAAACCGACGGCACCTGGACGGCACGGCTGCCTTTGGGAAGTGTTGATCAGCCACTCTGGGTTTACGCCAATGTACGGTATTCTCTCGACGAACCCGTTTCCGGAGCAGGCTATTACTACCGGCCTTATACAACTAAGTCATTTAATCTCTCGTCACTACTGACACAGGTTACTCCCACACAACTTCAACATGCAGGCACGCGAAACACACTTGAACCGACATTACTGATCGAAGACTTTCAAGGTGACTGGCAAAAGGAATGGTTTAATTACCGACCGGATGAATGGACGCTGATCACGCACAAACTCAACGACACAACATGGAAAGCACCAGAGCAGGCGGAGCTCGCATTGAAAGTTCGCGCAGCAGAATCCAATCGGCTGGTGCTCGTGATTGACGACTTCGCTGCAGAGGTTGAGCTCACAGGGGGCAGCGACTGGCAGAATATCCAGCTGAAAGCAGAAGATTTTCAGAACTGGAACGGTGATCCATTACCAGGCTGGGATGGGATCCGTCAGCTGAAGATTACCCCTGCCGAAAGACTTCAGCCCGCGCGCAGAGGCAAAGGAAAATCACGAATCGTCGGCAAAAACTGGCGCGGTCCTGCACCGGAGTTTCGCGAACTACGCTGGAAAACAACACCCTGATTTTATGATGTTTTACGCACCTCTGTTATAAATCTGAATTCGATATCAATCTACTCAGAGTGAATAAAACAGAGGAGCGGCCATCGTCAGTTCTTCTCTTTCTCCTCCGGCGACTGAATCGCTTTGAGGGTCGCTTTGACCAGTCGCAGATCATAGTTCCGGGACTCCTGCTCCAGTTCCTTTAAGCGGGGGACCGCGGATTCTGCCAGTGGTCCGAACTGCTTGAGTCCTTCCAGTGCTGCACGTCGCTCCTGCGGATCATCCAGCATTTTGATCAGACGGGGAATAGCTTCCTGCGCCGGTGCGCCGATGCGGCCTAAAGCACCAGCGGCAGCCTCGCGAATGGATTTGTCATCCAAGGCTTTGAGTAGCGCGGGCACCGCAGGTGCAGCGTCGGCACCAAACTTACCCAGGGCCTGCACTGCGGCATATTGCACCCGTTCATTCGAGTCCTGCATTGATTTCAGCAAGGCCGGTACCGCCAGTTCCGCTTCAATCGCCAGTTTTCCCAGCGATAGCGCAGCCAGGTCAGACAGATCCTGGTCGTCTTCTTCCAGTACTTTGATCAGCATCGTGACCACCGCTTTAGACTTCAAAGAGCCAGCGGCACGCAGTGCCATCTCACGGTCATATTGATTCTCACCGCTGATCACTTTCAATAACAGGGGTTCAATCCGCTCGGGAGCATCCGCGGCAAAAACTCCCAGGCTATAGGCAGCATCCCCGCGCAGATTCGGTTGATCGAGGTTCTTTGCCAGAATATCGATCGTCGGCTGATGGTCTTCTTCAATCTTCTCCAGCGCCTGAGCAGCCGCATACATGGTTCGTTCATTCGTCAGCATCTCCCGCAGTGCCGGAATCGCTTCAGCAGCAGTCGGTCCCAGTTCTCCCAGCGCATAAGCGGATTCCTTGTAAGAACTGACTGTCTCCAGCAGATCAATCAGAGCCGGCACTGCTGATTTCGCGTCAGCCCCCATCTCTCCCAACTGCTCAATGGCCACCAGTCGGTAATCCCGATTTCGCATTAACTCAATCAAGACCGGCGTCCACTGTTCATTTAAAGGGCCGGCCATCGGTAGATCGTAGGCCGCCTGCTGACTCAATTCTTCATCACCCGAATCCAGCGCGTTACGCACGATCGTCAGCAGACCCTCATCCTCAGACCCCGCTTTCAACAGGCAGAGCGCCGCCAGTAACCGGTTCTTCGCTGACGCGTTGTTCAATAGTGTTTCCAGTTCCGGCAGTACGGCTTTGGGAACGCCGTCTGCATTATTCCCCAGGGTGCGTAATGTCTGCTGCACGATCTCCTGATCCTGCTCGGCAAGCAGTTTGTTGATCACGGTGCCTTCCTGATCGCCGCGGACCAGGTAGCTGATCGCCGCCCTGAGCTGGTAGGTATCCTTCTCCTGATTCATACCTTGAACCAGGGAGAGCAGTTGTGAACTGAATTGATCTCGCAGTCGCTCGTCCTCGCAGAGTAGAACCAGCACTGCAGATTGCTGTTTCGGTTCCAGCGCTTTCAATTGCGACTGCACCATTTTGAGCGCTTCCGGCGAATCTCCTGCGACATTCGTCAATGCCTCACCGGCGAACTGTTTGATCTGCCAGTTTTCACTTTGCACACCAGTCAGCAATAGAGGCACCAGAGACTGCTTATCTTCGACCTGGCCTGCCACAGCAATCGCAGCCGCCATCTGTAATGGTTCAGGCTGTTTCTCCTTGAGCAATGCTTGAAGATATTTCACGACCTCAGGTTCTTCAGCCGTGACCTCGCCGAGTGCCAGAATCACTTTGGCGCGGCGTCCCGGATCCACCTCGGTATTCGAGGCCACCGCTTCCAGACTTTTCAGGGCCGGCTTACCTCCGCGACTAAGAACAGCAGTCAGTTGATTCACCAGCTCTTCATCGATTTCATCGCTCACTAATTTCGCGGTGAGAACCGGAACGACCGAGGCCGGCAGTGTTTGCTTCCTGCTAAGAATACCCATCACGAAGTACTGCAGTTCCGGATTCTCAAGGGATCCAACCACCGTTTTCAACTCATCCTCAGTTAACTCAAAATTGGTAAGAGCAGATGCGGCGGCTTCACTGACGCGGTAATCCGAACCCTTCAACAGCTTCAGTAATTCTGCTTTCGCCTGCTCCTGCTGCTGTTTCGAGAGTGACTTCTGACGGCTCCTCAATGCCCGGGCTGCGTGCAGGCGCACACCCTCGTTGTCTGATTTGACTGCTTCCAGGAGCAGGGGATTTATCAGTGCCTGCTGAGATTCGGAGTACGACAGCATGATCGCGGCACACTGTTTAGTCAGCAGGTCTTTCTGACCTAAAGCCTGTTCCAGCAAAGCCTGTTCTTCCGGACTGGGCCGATGGTCATAATCGCTGAGTACCAACATCGCATTCTCTTTGGCCTGGGGAGTACTCTGAGGATCGCAGATGATTTTGGTCAATGCGGGATACGAATATCGCCAGGCGGTCCGCAGTGCGGAACGGATTTCCCAGTCCACTTCCCCTTCATCCAGTTGTTTGATGAGTGCGGATACAATCTTCTGGTCCGCCCCGCCGATTTTCTCCAGCAGTTTTGCCGCTTTGAGACTCACTTCAGGATCGGGATCGTTCAAAAGTTTCTGCAGGGAACTGCTGGCCGTGCGGATATACTCGGCCTGATCCAGCAGCGAGACCGCCAGCGATCTGGCCTCTTCGTCATCTTCCGCGAGCACTTTGATCAACGCCTCCGTAGCCGCTTTGGAATCGGGACAGATCTCCTCGAGCGCTTCGGAAATGGCATCGCTCTCATCAGGATAGTTCGAATAGGCGGTCAGCAGTGCAGGCACCGCGGAATCCGCTGCGGCACCAAATTCTCCCAACGCGGAGATATACGCGGTGCGCACATCTTCGGGCGCCTGATCCAGGTGCTTCACCTTATCAATCAGTACCGGCAATCCCTGCTTGATTTTTCGGTTACCAATTGCTTCTGCCACCTCTGCCTGCAATGCTTCGGGACGGGATGCCTTTAACAGGGCCACCAGTTTTTCATCGAGCGCACCGCTGCGTGCGGGATCGTGGCGGGAGAGGAAGATCACAGCCATGCCCCGCAGTTCCTCCGACTGTTGCGGATCGTTCATGATCTCCGTCATTACCTTGACGATCTGCGTCGCCTGATCTTCTGACTTCATGAACGATTCGAGGACCTGCATTACCGATTCGCGAAAGACGGTGCGCTGCCCCGGATCCTGCAGGATCTCAATCAGCGCCGGCAAGGATGCCTGCTTTAACTGCTGCTTCGCCTCATACCGATACCAGGCGTTCTCCGACTGCATCGTCACCAGGGCGCCATACACCTTCAGCTTCGGATCGGTCACATACGCCTTCTCCTGATCCTTCTTATCTGGTTTGGGAATCGCTTTCAGCAGTTTCAGTAATTCTGATTTATCAACCACGCCGATCCTGCGCTGTCGCATCGATCCGTCGACAATCAGCGCAAACGTCGGAATGCTGGTGATATAAAAATGCGAACTCAAATCCGGATTCTCATCGACGTCTACCTGAATCACCGGGTAGCCTTCGTCCTGAAGTTCTTTCACGACCGGCTTCATCATCCGACAGGGGCCACACCAGTCTGCGTAGAAATCGACCAGCTGACCTTTGGATTCAAACGTGTGTGACTGGATGTATTTCCGCGACATATTTGCCACCTGTTCATCCTTGTCATCCACAACATTCAGCAGACCCGCGACGACACGGTTGGGGTCAATCTTTGACGTGACCAGCATGGCGACGGCCATGACGCGCTGATCGCGATCCTTGGCCTTCAGTTCGCTTAATGACCTCCGGAACGTTTCCTCCTGATGTTTGGCGATGACCTTATCGACATAGTCATCACCGGTAGAGTCCTTTTTGGGGGCCGCCTTTTTCTCTGTTTGAGTGACAGGTTCCTGCGCCGGTGCTGGCTCAGACTTTGCCTGACTGGGAGGCGCCTGACTTGCAGGTGTCTGGCTCGCAGGTTTCTGACTGGCGGTGGTTGGTGTCTGTTCAACGGGTTTGGGCTGTTCGCCACACCCGACCAGGAGAATGAGGCCGATGAGCCATCCGGTTTTCTGATACATGATCCATCTCGTTATGCGTTGCCTGGTGAGACAGGCATAATCCTGTCTCTCCAGTAAGTCCGTGCCCGCGGTGACTGTCAGGATGGAGTGCGCTGCATCCTGAAGAGTTCTGCCCAACCGGATGCCTTAGGCACATCTGCACATTTCTAAACATCCGGGAGCAGCATTGATCTATTTCATTATGAAAACTCCTCCCGGGTTCGTCCAGCGTGAACTGAACAAATAGCGAGTATCCGTCTCTAAAACGAAAGTGGGCTCACAGAATAGCCCCAACATGATTCTCAAGTCACACCGGGTCTCAGGCAAACGTAAATGGCAGTCATCTCCAGTCCTCTGCGCGAATTACTTGACCCGGAGGTCCAGTTGCCTGATACTGAAAGCATTCATATCGAAGTTGATTTATATTCAGCATCGCCCCGTTTTCATCCATGGTCAGCAACAGCGGACTGGCTCAACCGTAGTTTGGAGAAACGAGTAATGACGCAACCAACGGAATCTAACGTATCACGACGCGAGTTCATCAAGACCAGCGCGACAACCGGTGCCGCCGCGAGCCTGCTGGCCGCAGCCACAAAGACACGCGCAGCCGATGCGAACAGTCGCTTGCGGATCGGCGTGATTGGCGCAGGGAATCGCGGTTTCAATACACTCACCAAGAAACTCGTCAAACTCCGTGAGCTGGGTCACAACATTGACCTCGTTTCCGTCGCCGATGTCTACTCGGTACATCGCCAGCGGTTTGTCGACTACATCAAGGAACAGACCGGCGTCACGCCGACCACGCACATCGATCATCGCGAGTTGCTGGGCGATAAAGACATCGACGCCGTCGTGATTGGCACCCCCGATCACTGGCACGCCAGAATCACACTGGATGCCCTGGCCGCGGGCAAACACGTTTATTGTGAAAAGCCGATGACGCACACGGTCGAAGAAGCCGCGGAAGTCGTCGCCGCCTGGAAAGCCAGCGACCGCGTGATGCAGGTCGGCGTGCAGTCGACCAGTGCGCCTGTCTGGGACATGGCCCGCGAGAAAATCGACGCCGGCCTGCTGGGTAAAGTCGTCCAGTTCCAGACCGAGTGTGCCCGCAACGGGAAATTCGGCATGTCGCGGCACAACCTGATCACCAAAGAAATGACGCCACAAACGGTCGACTTCCGTCGCTTCCTCGGCGTGGACGAAGGCTTTCATCCCGATGTACCCTTCGACCGTGAGATCTTCGGACAATGGCGCTGCTACTGGGCCTTCGGTTATGGCATGTTCTCCGACCTGTTCGTGCATCGGGTGACCGGCATGTTGAAAGCCACGGGGCTCCGCAAGCCTGGTCGCGTGGTCGGTGGCGGCGGGATCTTTTTTGAATACGATGATCGTGAAGTCACCGACGTGGCATCGATCATCGCCGACTTCCACGAAGGTGTGCAGGGGCTGGTCAGCAGCACCATGGTCAGCGAAGAACGCAAGCTGGATCACATCATTCGCGGCCACAACGGACTGCTGCTGTTCGACAAGAGCTGTTCGGGCAACAGTGGCAAGTGTTCATTTGAGTTTATCCCCGAACGACCGCAGGTCACGCTCAACAGCAATCTCAAACCCGAGACATTCCACGTGCAAACCGATCTCGACATCGTGTCGACTCACTGTGCGAACTGGCTCGACGCCATCCGCTCGGGCAAACCCACATCCGTCAATAACGATCCGGAACTGGGCTCAGCCGCCGTCATGCTTGTCAACCTGGCCGTACGCAGCTACCGCGAAGGCAAGGTGTTCCACGTCGACCGCGACGGACAGGTCAGCGATGGTAACAGCAGCTGGGCGGACGGCTGGGAGAAACTCTCCAAGGCCAAAGCCAAACCCCGCCACGTACCTGGCTGGCACGCGGGCGACACGGGCAGCGTGATGTACCCGCCCGAATACCAGAAGCTCGCCGGCCCCTGGATTGATGGCAAGCCGCCGCAAACATAAAGACCATCGCCATCAAGGCAATCGCTGACCGTTGCTGACACCCACCAGGCTTGAGACAAAACAAAGGACGAGGAACGCATGAAGTGCAACCTACGTATTAACGCCGGAGTGAAACTGCTGGCCCTCTGCTTCGTCTCGCTTAGTCTGCTCCACGCCCCGTTATCGGCTACTGAAACGGAACTGTTCAACGGCCGGGATCTCACCGGCTGGGTCAACGTCAACGGAGCGCCCGACACCTGGCAGGTGCGAGACGCCGCGATTGTCTGCACGGGCGAACCCCGCTGTTTCCTGCGCACGGATCGGATGTATGAAAACTATGTGCTGGAACTGGAGTGCCTGCACGTGAAAACGGGCGGCAATTCCGGTCTGTTCTTCCACGCCGATGCACTACCGCAGATCGGGGCCCCCTATCCGCGTGCCATCGAAGCTCAGTTGCTCGTCGAAGATCATGGCAGTCTGTTTGGAATCCGCGGCGCCTCGCTTGTGCCACTGACCGACCCCGACAAAAAGGGAACCACCGCACGGGCGCGTCCCCTCGAAAAACGCTGTCGACCAGCGGGAAACTGGAACCGGTACGTGCTCACAACCAAAAACGGCACGGTGGAACTGGCCGTCAACGGGAAGGTGGTCACACGTGCGAAACAGACGAGCCTCGTCAAAGGCTATATTGGCCTGCAGGCGGAACACACCGAAGTGCATTTCCGCAACATCCGCATTCGGGAATTACCGTCGAGCAACCCGCCTCCCGAGAAAGTCGCCCAGCCTGACGCAGGCTTTAAGTCGCTGTTCGACGGGCTTACCTTTTCCGGTTGGAACCATCGGCCCGGACACAAGGGGCACTGGGTCGCCCACGACGGCGAAATCCACTACGACGGCAAGGCCGAGTCTAAAAAACGGGCGGACCGCGACCTCTGGACAAAGGACGAATTCGAAGACTTTGTCCTGATCGTCGACTGGCGCCTGTCAGCTGAACCGGAAATGAAGCCGCACCCCATCGTGCTGTTTAACGGCGATTTCCTGATGGAGGCAGACAATCCCCGCCAACGCGTCACCCGCCCGCATCTCGATGCCGGCGACAGCGGCATTTATCTCCGCGGCAGTTCCAAAGCTCAGCTCAACGTCTGGAGCCAGGTCCTCGGTTCCGGCGAAATCAACGGCTACCGCACCGACAAGACGATGCCCCCCGAAGTCCGTCGCGCGTGCATCCCTATCAAAAACGCAGATCGTCCCCTCGGCCAGTGGAACCGCTTCGAGATCACCATGCGCGGCGATCGTGTATCAGTGGTCCTTAACGGAACCACTGTCATCGAAGGTGCGCAGCTTCCGGGTATTCCTCCAAACGGCCCCATCGCCCTGCAGCACCACAACGACCCCGTCGAGTTCCGCAATCTGTTTATCAAACCGTTGAAGTAACAGCCCCCGCATACAGGCTGTTCACAGACAGGATACCTGCTATGAGTGATAATCTTTCCTGGCACCTCAGGTTCGCGCTGCTGTTTAGTATCCTCTCGACATCAGCAACATACCTGGCTGCTGCGGAACCGACGTCTGCTCAAAAACAGCTGCCGCGGTCCCACGCTGAGCAGTGGCAGAACTTCAAGCAGGCAGACCGTATCACAGACCTGACCCGCTGCCTCCCGGCCGACGCACTTTCTGATCGTCGTCAGCATGACAAATGGAAAGTGTTCGAATACGAGACGGCTGACTTCTCGGGAAAATGCATCTCGGTCGGACGTGAGTCCTCGGCACCGGACCTGACCTTAAAGCTCAACAAACAAGGCTGGCACGCCGTCTATATCGGGCTGAGTTCGATCACCGATCTCGTGCGCCCCGCGAAAAACATTGTGGAAGTGAAATTCACCAGCGCCCCGGCTTACACCCGGCTGAGCAATCGACTCGACCTGGGTCCCCAACGCCGGGATGTGCTGGAAGAAGTATTTCTGGGCACCGCAGACCTGACCAATAACGACTTACAGTTCTCTACCGTGTATCACATGCCGGCGCGGATTCATTACGTCAAAACCATTCCACTGACCGACGAGGAAGTCGCTCGGTTAAATGCTGATCGGACTCAACAGAAAACCAAAACAGCGGTCGCCACGTTTGATGGCTACACCTGGATTCACCCGTTCCGTCCTCAGAATCGCGCCGATCTCGCGGCGACATTTTCCGCTTACCGCGACAGTGATTTCAAGACCTGGTGGTTTCAGGTGGGAGGCGCGGATCTCGTTCATCACCCGAGCCAGGTGGGAAACCTGATGGGAGCACAGCTGGATACCTTCCCGCGGGAAGTCGATCGCGAGTATGTCGAATCGGTTCGCCATCTGCATCAGCAGGGAATTGACCCTCTGAAAGTGGCTGTGGAAGAAGCACACCGTCAACAGGCGGAAATCCTCATCTGCCTGCGAGCTGCCGGCTGGAAGGCAGCACCGCCGTGGGAGGAGTTCTTCATGAGTGAATTTTACGAAGCACATCCCGAATGGCGCTGCATCGATTACGACGGAACGCCCACCATGCATCTCAGCTACGCCGCAGAGGAAGTTCAGGACCATCTGATCGAAGTCTACCGCGAAGCACTGCAGCGAGGCGCAGACGGGGCCGGCTTTCTCTTTCATCGCGGCATGCCCATGATTTTATGGGAAGAACCGTTCTGTCAGCGGTTCATCAAAGAATACGGAAACGATCCCCGCCAGCTGGCCGAAGACGACCCACGCGTGCTCCAGCTGCGGGCGACGATTGTCACGGAGTTCATGCGCAAAATTCGCAAGCTGCTGGATGAGGTTGCGACTCAGCGCGGTACACCCATTCGCCGCCTTAAACTGGCCGTTTCCACTTTTTCCACCCCCGCAGATAATCGGAAGTTCGGACTGGATGTGGAACGCTGGATTGAAGAAAAACTGATCGACCAGATCGGCATCGCCTGGTTCGCGTATTATACCAGCGGACTGAAATCCAGGTCGGGCGACACGGCTTACTACGCCCGCATCACCGAGGGAACCGATGTGAAAATCTTCCCTTTCTACATCGGCTGGAAAATGGAAAGTGCGGACAGCCTGCTGAAGTCGGTCACGGGGGACTATGAAAATGGGGCCGATGGAATCGCCGTCTGGGATCCAAATCAGTTCGTCACCTGGCAAAAGGGGCGCCATCCTTACTGGCCGCTCGTTTCAAAACTCGGTCATCGCCAGCAAATCAGCGCCGGCTCATTCATCTTCAAACCCACTGCCATCCCCCTGACCAGACTGGGCGAAAATTATTACAGCCGCTGGTACCCGAATACCGGGTTTTAAAGACTTGCTCTCTTCTCCAGTCGCATCGCCGATTCACATCACACTTTGCTTGACCCTGCGGTGCCGTTGGTTGATACTGAAGTAAACACACCACACCAAAAATTCTCAGAGGATGAACCATGCCGTCAGCCAACGTTGCGCTCGCTTTATCTGCCAGAACCCGCACAACGCGTTTTCTGTTTCTCTTCGCTCTGCTCACATTCGTCTGCGGATTGACCACGCTCTGCTGCACTGCATCTGCCGTCGCCGCGGAAAAATCAAACGATCCCAACATTATCTACATCCTGGCCGATGACATGGGCTACGGCGATATCAAGGCGCTCAACCCGGAATGTAAAATCGCCACCCCGCACCTGGATCAGCTGGCGCGCGGCGGCATGGTTTTTACCGACGCCCATACCAGTTCCTCCGTCTGCACGCCCACCCGTTATGGCGTGCTCACCGGTCGCTACAACTGGCGCTCCCGCCTGAAGAGCGGCGTGCTCTGGGGACTCTCCCGGCGGCTGATTGAACAGGACCGCATGACGGTTCCTTCCATGCTCAAGCTGCATGGCTACTATACCGCCGCGGTCGGAAAGTGGCACCTGGGTATGGACTGGACGCTCAAGGACGGCGGCATCGCCACCGAGAAATCGTATAACAAAAAAACCAATCCCGGCTGGGACGTCGATTACTCCAAACCGATTCAGAACGGTCCCAACAGTGTCGGCTTCGACTACTTCTATGGCATCAGCGCCTCACTCGACATGCCCCCCTATGTCTATATTGAAAATAACAAGAGCCAGGGCATCCCCACTGTCACCAAGGCTTTCTTTCGGGATGGCCCCGCCCACAAAGATTTCGAAGCCATCGACGTGCTGCCCCGCATCACTGAGAAAACCGTCCAGATCATCGACGAACACGCGGCCGCTTCTAAAAAAGGCAAGCCGTTCTTCATCTACTTCCCCCTCAACGCTCCACACACACCCATCCTGCCCACACCCGAATGGCAGGGAAAAAGCGGCATCAACGCCTACTGCGATTTCGTCATGCAGGTCGATGACACCGTCGGTCAGGTAATGCAGGCGCTCAAAAAACAGGGCATCCATGAAAACACGCTCGTCATCTTCACCGCAGACAACGGCTGCTCCCCCGCAGCTAACTTCAAAGAGATGGCCGACAAAGATCATCAGCCCAGCTACCGTTTCCGGGGCCACAAGGCTGACATCTACGAAGGCGGACATCGCGTCCCCTTCATCGCCAACTGGCCGGCCCGTGTCAAAGCCGGCACGCACTCCGATCAGCTGATCTGTCTGACCGACCTGATGGCCACCGCCGCGGACATCGTCGGTGCGAAGCTGCCCGATAACGCGGGTGAAGACAGCGTCAGCATCCTGCCCGCACTGGAAGGCAAAGACACGCAGCCCCTCCGCGAAGCCGCCGTGCATCATTCGATTCGCGGGGCCTTCTCGATCCGTAAAGATCACTGGAAGCTCGAACTTTGTCCCGGCTCGGGAGGCTGGAGCTTCCCCAAGCCGGGCAAAGACGATCTCAGTCAGCTCCCCCCCATCCAGCTCTATGATCTGAATATGGATCTGAATGAACAGAAAAATCTGCAGTCCGAATACCCCGAAGTCGTGAAAGAATTGACCGACCTGCTGCAGAGCTATGTGGACCGTGGTCGCTCGACTCCGGGAGCCCCCCAGGAAAACAACGGGGACGTCGATATCTTCGAAGCAGGCAAGTCCGCTCAGAAAATGAAACGACCGCAGACAAAGAAACCGGCGAAAGCCAAGTCATAATGGGCAGGAGCGATCCGGTGGCGCTGTTGGCTCGCATTCCCCCAGAAGAATGGGTGGGCTCGAATGCAATTCGGGCCGAGCGCAGCGAGCAGGAGGTCACAGCGCACTCATACAATTCACGACAGACGATCCGATAAGATCAGGCATATTATTGAACCTGTCCCAGTCTCCCCTGCGACCTCCTGTTGCCTGCGGCAATATCGGATTACATCCGATACCACCCGGAGTTGATTGAGCGAGCCACAAGTCGAGTATTTATCTACTTTCATAACAATAACTTAGAGCCAACCGCCGCTGTCTCAGACCTCCTGCAATCCGGGAAAAAACTTGAATTCCGGCCCTGGTCGGGTTATCTTAAAAGCTTGATTCTCTCTCCGGGAAACAACAACACATTCCCCTGAAAACACATTCAGCCCGTCAGGCAGTGGTGTCTGACTACCGTCCCTCCGATATCGGCGGTTCTGACGGACCGGCATTACTTTCAATCTTCTCATCAGGTCGCTTTCCAGGTCGCCAACAGCCTTGGAATTACCGCCTGTCAGGAATTGAACGCGTATGTATGGTTCTCAAGTGCCACGAGCTCTCTACGCAGGTCTCTCACTGATCAGTGCACTCACGCTGAGCACCTGGTCTGCCAGCGCAGCACCAGTGCCCGCAGACAAACCGGCTGCCGGCGCCAAGATTGATTTTGAAAAATCGATCCGCCCGCTCTTCGTCAAACATTGTCAGGACTGTCACGGTCCCGATGCCCGCGAAGGGGGACTGCGGCTGACCAGTCGTAAAAATCTGCTGCTCCGAAACGATTCCGGTGAGCCCGCTATCATCTCGGGTAAAAGCGACCAGAGCGTACTCATGCATCGCGTCGCGTCAAAAGACGACAGCGAACAGATGCCCCCCTCGGATGCAGGCGAGCGTCTCACCGCAGAAGAAATCGCCACACTCAAACAGTGGATCGATCAGGGAGCCGACTGGCCCACCGAATCGGAAGAACCCAAACACTGGGCCTACGTGCCCCCCGTGAAACAACCACTGCCGAAAGTCAAAGGCACGCCGCGCGTGAACAATGCCATTGATGCCTTCGTGGTCGAGAAACTGCAGCAGCAGAATCCTGCGTTGCAACAGGCGCAGCTGGCCGAACCCGCCCGGCTGCTGCGTCGCGTTTCCCTGGATCTGATCGGCCTGCCTCCCACACCGGAACAGGTCGCTGCTTTCGAAAAAGATCCTTCACCGGCCGCCTATGAAAAGTATGTCGACAATCTTCTGAAGTCACCCCGCTACGGCGAAAAGTGGGCCCGCCAGTGGCTCGACCTGGCTCGCTATGCGGACTCGAACGGCTTCCAGGCTGATCAGCTGCGCGAGATGTGGCTTTACCGGGACTGGGTGATCAACGCCCTCAACCGGGACATGCCCTTCAATCAGTTTACCATTCAACAGATCGCCGGCGACCTGATACCCGACGCGAGTCTCGATCAGAAAATCGCCACCGGCTTTCATCGCTGCACCACCTGTAATGTGGAAGCGGGCGTCGATCCCGAAGAGAACCGCGTCAATCAGATCTTCGATCGGGTTAACACCACCGGCATGGTCTGGCTCGGCACCACCTTCGAATGTGCCCAGTGCCACAATCACAAATACGACCCGTTCACACAACAGGACTACTACCAGATCTTTGCTTTCTTCAATAACACGCCGCTGGAAGTGAAGCAGGTGGGTAAAAGTGTGACCTTTGATGTCACCGGCCCCAAACTGATGGTGCCCCTCAGTAAAACAGATCAACAACAGAAAGATCAGCTGACCAAAGAGCGCCTGGCCCTGCAAAAGCAGCTCAATCAGCGACAGAAGCAACTCGAAACCGGGTATCCGGCCTGGGAAGAAGCAACGCTCGCCCTGTTGGAAAACTCTGAAGAGGGGAGCAAGGTTCCCGACAACATCCGTAAAATTCTGAACACGGAATCCGACAAACGGACTGCCAAACAGACCAAAGCCCTGACCGCCTACCAGCGGGAACAGGATCCGGATTTCGCCGCTCTGACCGAACAGTTGAACGAGATCCGCCAGCAGCTGAATGCTCTTGAGCCGGACACATCTCTGGTGATGGTCGAAATGGACAAGCCCCGGATGAACAACATCTTCAAGCGGGGTAACTTCCTCGACAAGGGTGCCCAGGTCAAACCGCAGACACCCGAGTCCCTGCATCCACTCCAGGCAGAAGACACGCCCAACCGGCTCGCCTTCGCGAAGTGGCTTGTCGCTCCGGAGAATCCGCTGGTCGCCCGTGTGACTGTCAATCGCTGGTGGTCGCAGTTCTTCGGACAGGGGATCGTCGCCACCCAGGAAGATTTCGGCAGCCAGGGTGATCCCCCCACGCATCCCGCACTGCTCGACTGGCTGGCCGTCGAATTCATGGAACACAACTGGTCGATGAAACACGTGCATAAACTGATCGTGATGTCCGCCACGTATCAGCAGTCATCGAAGATCACTCCCGCACTGCTTGAAGCCGATCCTTACAATAAACTGCTGACCCGCGGCCCCCGCCTGCGACTCTCGGCGGAAACCATTCGCGATAACGCACTGGCCATCAGCGGTCTGCTCTCTACCAAAATGGGAGGCCCGCCTGTCTATCCGCCGCAACCCCAGGGACTCTGGCGGCACGTGGGTCGCAATGCTCCGAAATACAATACTTCCACTGAAGAAGATCGCTTCCGCCGAGGCGTGTATGTGATCTGGCGACGCAGTGCCCCCTACCCGAGTTTCACGAACTTTGATGCTCCCGACCGGGGTGCCTGCACGATCAATCGCTCGCGGACCAACACGCCACTCCAGGCACTGACCCTGCTCAACGACCCGGCGTATATTGAGATCGCCACCGGCCTGGCCCGACGACTGGCAACACACGGCATGAACGATGGTATGACCGACCGGGAACGAATCGCGTACGCGTTCCGCCTCTGTGTGGCCCGTCATCCTCAGGATGTGGAAGTCGATCACCTCACAAAAGTCTTCGAACAGGAACTGAAACATTTCCAGGACCACCCCCAGGCAGCCCAGAAACTGATCTCTGCCAAAGACCGCCCCGAAGGTGTCGGTGCATCCCGCATGGCGGCCTGGCTGTATGTTGCCAACATCCTGCTCAATCTCGACGAAACAATCACCAAGGGATAATCATGAGGGATAATCATGAACGAGCACATGCAACAACTGTTGAATTATACCCGTCGTGAATTCTTTCAACGGGCCGGCATGGGTGTCGGAGGAGCGGCTTTAACCACACTGCTCGCGAACGACCTGCTGGGAAACATCCCCACTGCCGTGAATCCGATGGCAGCCCGCGAATCGCATTTCACGCCCAAAGCGAAAAATGTGATCTTCCTGCACATGGTGGGTGCCCCTTCGCATCTCGATTTATACGACGCGAAACCGAAACTGCAGGAACTCGACGGTGAACTCGTTCCCGATAAACTCTGGGAAGGTCTGCGACTGGCGTTCATCCGCGAACAACCCAAACTGATGGGCAGCCCGTTTGCCTATCAGCGACAGGGGGAAGCGGGGATCCCCATCTCCGAGCTGATGCCCCACCTCGGATCGGTCTCAGATGAACTCTGCATGATCCATTCACTCAAGACCGACCATTTCAATCATGCCCCCGCACAGCTCTTCTTCCAGACCGGCTTCTCCCGCTTCGGACGGCCTTCGCTGGGTTCGTGGGTCAACTACGGCCTTGGTTCGGAAAACAGTAACCTCCCCGGCTTCGTCGTCTTAATCACGGGCAATGTCGCTGGTGCCGGCAACAGCCTGTGGGGCAGCGGCTTTCTGCCCAGCATTTACCAGGGGGTCGAATTCCGTTCCCAGGGGGATCCGGTGCTGTTCCTCTCGAATCCCAAGGGGATGACCGGCGAAGACCGCAAACGGATCATCGACAGTGTGAACCATTTGAACAAAGTCCAGCTGGCGGATGTCGGCGATCCCGAAATTGCCACCCGCATCAACCAGTATGAAATGGCGTATCGCATGCAGACCGCGGTGCCTGAGCTGATGGATATTTCCAACGAACCCAAACACATCCACGAACAGTACGGTACTCAGCCCGGCAAAGCGAGCTTCGCCAATAACTGTCTGCTGGCGAGACGACTGGTGGAACGGGGCGTGCGGTTCGTGCAACTGTTCGACCAGGGCTGGGACCATCATGGTAACCTGGTCAACGGGCTCAAGAATAAATGTAAGCAGGTCGATCAACCGATCGCAGCTCTGATTAAAGACCTCAAGCAGCGGGGCCTTCTCGATGACACGCTGGTCGTCTGGGGCGCCGAGTTCGGCCGCACTCCCATGGTTCAAGGAGATCGCAAGTCACCCGGACGCGACCATCACAAGGATGCCTACACCGTCTGGATGGCAGGCGGCGGCGTCAAACGCGGATTCGCTTACGGCAAGACCGATGACATCGGCTTCAACGTGGCCGAGAAACCAATACACGTGAATGATTTCCACGCGACCCTGCTGCATCTGCTGGGTATGGATCACGAGCGGCTGACGTTCAAATTCCAGGGGCTCGACATGCGGATCACCGGCGTGGCCGGCAACGTGGTTCCCGAAATCATCGCTTAGGCACCCGAGCCGGAAGCGAGCCTAATCGTCGGTTCGCAGCATGGGCTGGATTTCGGTTACGAAATCGTTGGCGTCGGTAAAGTTGCGATAGACCGAAGCAAAACGGACGAAGGCCACCTGGTCGACGTTCTTCAGTTCCGTGGAAACCCGCTCGCCGATGAATCGCGAGGGGACTTCGCGATCGAAGTTCTCATAGATCTCGGCTTCGATCTGGGCCACAATCGATTCGATCTGATCGGGGCTGACCGGGCGTTTGTAGCAGGCGGTCTCAATCCCCTTGACCATTTTCATCCGATCGAAGGGAACACGGGCCCCATCTTTCTTGACGACTTTGAGGGGGGATTCTTCAATCTTTTCATAGGTCGTGAAGCGCTTTCCGCAGGCCAGACACTCACGTCTGCGGCGTACACTGAAAGGTTGACTCAAGCGCGAATCAATGACTTTCGTCTCACCATCACGACAAAAAGGGCACATCATGAGCGACGCGACTCCCAGCAGGAAACAGCAACAGCCCGTCTATTCAGCCATAAAAGCTCTGCGGACCTTGCTTAAAAAATAGCAGGATCGTAACTGATTCACCAGTCAATTGTTCAGAAAACCCGAATTTTTAGCCGTTTACAAACCGTGTTCCGGGTGTGGTTTCGCAGCACAAATCGACTTATTCGATGGGACGATCCAGAATTTCTTCGTGCGACTGTGATTCATTCACATCGGCCCGCAGGTCATTGAGTGTTGCTTTCAGTTCCGCTTTGACGCCACTCACGACGTAAACCAGTACGACCAGAAACGCGAGTCCACTGATCAAGAGTAAGGCAGTCCAGATACTCATCCACAGGTACATAATCGTTTCTCTCTCAGTTTAAGCCGGATTGACGGAGACATTCGGACTGGTTTCAGCACGTCGATCGGGAATCAGCAGTGAAAACACGATGTATGCCACGCTCGAAAACACGAACGTCAGCAGCGTCAGGTGTGTGCCGTTTAAGCTGGTCGCAAACGCGTCGTTGATCAGATCCACGCAGGGACCCATCGCCAGCAATCCTGACAGACCTCCCAGGATCGCCGCCAGTGCGCCGGCCCGGCTGCCCCGTCTCCAGTACAAACCACCGACCACCGTGGGAATCGCCCCCGACAGATACACGGCTCCCGTGACGGCCAGATAACCCCAGAGATCGCTGCTGACTTCGTACCAGAGTCCCCAGGTCAGAAGCATCGCCCCGATCACGAAGATCGAAATCCGTGTCGTCAGAATCCGGGAACGCTGGCTCATCGGCCCAGCGATAGGTGCGATAATATCCTGTGTGATCACGCCACTCCAGCAGAGCAGATAGCTGTCGTGGGTCGACATGAAGGCGGCGATCATGCCTGCTGTCACCAGCCCTAATAAGCCGGTCGGCACCACTTTCGCCAGAAACAGAGGCATCGCAGACAGCGAGGTAATCGAGGCGTTGGTTTCCACCGCCTGATGAAATTCCTGAAACAACTCCGGCTGCGAAGCGAAAAAGGCAAACGTCCCGATCCCCCAGAACACAGGCAGGGCACGACGCGCCAGAAAGGAGATGGAGCTCAGCGAGTAGAGTTTCTGAGCCACTTCCGCACTCTGACAGGAGAGCGTGCGAGCCGCGCTGGTCGGCCAGAGCAAAGCGGCCGAACCGATGACAATCGCCATCTGCACGATTTGCAGCCAGCCGATGGGATTCCCGTTCCCCGAGTTATTCTCAGGATGGAAGGGATCAAAATAGCCGTTCTGCTCGGTAACAATCGCCGAGAGTCCGTCCCAGCCGATCGACCAGAAGACCACGCCGGTCACAATCACCATGCCGGTCCCCAGGATCAGAAACTGGATCAGGTCGGTGATCACTACCGAAACCATCCCTCCCAGCACCGTGTAGAACAGCACCAGCAGCAATAGCCCCGTCATGATCAGTTTGAGGTACATCTCATCCTGCAGTCCGGAAACCGCAGTCAGAAACTGAGAGCCCGCTTTGAGGAACAACCCCATGTTCAATACGCCCGAGACGACCATCACCGTCGCCCCGACCACCCGCACCGACTGCGAGTAACGCTGTTCATAATATTCGGGGATCGTCATGATCGAGGATTGCCGGAGCCGATAGACAACAAAGCCGGTCAGACCGATCAACAGCACCGCTCCCGCCTCCAGAAATGCGAGGTACAGGGAGGCGTACTGCTGGGTAAAGCCGAGTTCGGCCATGTACATCACGGTCACGAGACCCAGTTCGGTCCCCGTCATGGTGGCTAGGGCCAGTCGAAGCCGTAATTTGCGGCCGGCGACGAGATAATCGGAGAGATTTCCGACGTAACGATTGGCCCACAAACCAATTACGATTGATGAGAGCAGGTAACAGACGACGATGGACCAGTCCAACAGGGTGAAATTTGTATCGTACAGAGAAATGGTCTGGTCTCCCTCGGTCCCGGTTTCAGGGCGAAATTTCAGAATTTCGCGAAAAACAGCTGAAAGGTTTCATTTAGCAGCGGTTGCAATCGTTGACATTTCCTTTTACCATATGTCGCTTCGCAAATCGTCACGGGCGGAATGTCCGTTTGACCAGCATGCTGCCAGAGCGCTTCTTGCGAATAAGACACCACTATGCCAGTTTTGACGGTCAATTTCCATAGTAAATGACTGTCTTCGAAATAACATCTATTCAGAGGGGATGACACCGTGTCACTCGACAAAAGTTTGAAGAGCAAAAGCTCGCTGACCCGTGCCCGCAACGTTTTGAAGCGTGCTGAACGTATTGAGAAATTGAAGTTCGAAGACCGCTGGGCCGATGGCCAGGGCGCACTGGGTCTGCCCAAAGTCCGCGTCGAGAAAATCTCGATCGGCAAGAAGAAGAAAAAGAAGAAAGACGACGACGAAGATTAATCGTCCGGTCCCATTTGGCAGGAGGAGAGTTCTCTCTTCAGGCAGACTCTCCTCCACGTGGACCCTTTTCTGAGCGCAGAACATTTCGTCCGGGGAGCAAGGAATGCATGCCCTGTATGTGCTACGGGCTTTCGGAGGAACCTTCGTGCGACGACGCTATCGTCGTGCCGCTCATGAATTCCTCGCCTGCACCTCTGACTGTCGCTCGGTCCAGCAGGCAACGCTGCAGCGCATTCTGCAGTTAAACGCTGCCAGCGATTTGAGTCGCCAGTACAACCTGGACGGTTCCTGCACGATTGCAGATTTTCAATCCCGCTTCCCGGTTTCCGAATACGAATTCTTTCGCCCCTACATTGAACGCGTCAAACAGGGGGAAACCGCTGCGCTACTGGGCCCCGAGAATCGCCTGCTGATGTTTACGCTCAGCAGCGGCACTACGACTGATTCCAAGTTCATCCCGATCACCGCCCCGTTCCTCAAAGACTATCGCCAGGGCTGGCAGAACTGGGGCATTCTGACCTATGACGATTTCGCGCCGCTGAAGTATCAGAACATCGTGCAGCTCACCAGCAACTTCGACAAGTTCCGCACACCTGGTGGCACTCCCTGCGGCAATATCAGCGGCCTGGTCGCAGCGATGCAGAGCCCCGTCGTGCAGTCGATGTATACGGTACCCGGAGACGTCTCACGCATCGACGACCCCCAACTGAAATATTACACCGCCCTGCGACTCGCGCTCGCCGACCGGCATGTGGGCATGCTTACCACCGCCAATCCCAGCACGCTGCTCCACCTGGCCCAGTTCGCTGACGAGCAAAAAGAATCGCTGGTACGCGACATTGCCGAGGGACGCCTGACGGGAGCCGCTCAGATGGACCTGCAGATCCTGGGCAAACTCAAACGTCGGCTGCAGCGAAAGAACCGAGGCCGCGCGCGGGAACTGGAACAGATCATCGAACGCACCGGACACCTCTATCCCCGCGATTTTTGGCCCGGACTCTCCGTGCTCGCAGTCTGGACGGGGGGCAGCGCCGGTGCTTACCTGTCACAGCTCAAACCCTACTATGGCGATCTGCCGGTCCGCGATCATGGTCTCTCGGCCAGCGAAGGACGGATGACGATTCCGCTCGACTCAGGCACCTCGAGCGGCGTACTGGATATCACGTCGCACTTCTTCGAGTTCGTCCCCGAAGCGGAAGACCCGTTGAAGACCTCACACATCCTGACTGCGGATCAACTGGAAGAGGGACAGAACTATTATATCCTGCTGACCACCCCCTCGGGTCTCTATCGTTACCATATCTGTGACGTCGTCCGCTGCACCGGTTTTTATCAGTCCACTCCCCTGCTCGCGTTTCTCCACAAAGGCGCTCACATCTCGAACCTGACTGGCGAGAAGATCACCGAGTCGCAGGTCGTCGATGCCGTCCGTGGCGCATCACAGCAGCATGCGCTGGAACTGGGACAATTCGCGGTGATTCCACAATGGGGCGAGCCCCCCTGTTATCAGCTCTTATTCGAAGCATCGCCGATGCTCACGGATGAAACGCTCACGCGACTGCTCGCCGACTTTGATCAACGTCTGCAGGAAACCAACTGTGAATACGCCGAGAAGCGTCAGTCCGGACGACTGGCACCGCCGGTCCCCTGCCCGCTCAAGCCGGGCACATGGCAGCGTTTCGCGGCTGAGCGCCAGCAGAAACCGGGAGGCAGCTTCGAACAGTACAAGCATCCCTGCCTGATTCCCCAGCTCGATTACGCGAGTGAACTCATCGCCCGGTTCTCTCCCTGATGACTTCTGATCCGGACAGTTCGCTTATTTGAAAACCGGCTGACTGCTCCGCAGGAATCCGAACAGGTCCCGCAGTTCCTGATCACTGAGTTTATCGAGCAGGCCTTCGGGCATCAGGGACTTGGGCTGCTTGATCATCTCATCGATATTCTCCCGCTTGATCGTCACGTTCTGACCATCGGCCCCGCGGATCACGACAATCTGTTTGTCCTGATCGTAGAGGAAGCCGGAAACCACCAGACCATCGTCGGTGATCACCAGGTACGTTTCAAAACCCTCGCGAATTTCCGCACTCGGATTCACCACATGCATCAGCATCCGCAGGGAATCGTCGCGTTTGTACTGAGTCAACTCCGGTCCCACGCGTTTGCCTTCACCGAACAGCACGTGACACTTGGCACAGTTCTGCTGGTACAGTTCCTTGCCGCGATAAACGTCACTGCTGCCCTGCTCCAGTACGCCTGAGATACGGGCGATGCTGGCCTGCATCTGCTGGTTCGAAGCGCCCTGGATCTCTTTCCAGTGCCGACCCACGAGTTCTGTGATCTGCGGATCCTGGTGAATCGTCATCTTGCGAACCAGGTCTTCTGGAATTGCCTTGGCGTCCAGCTCTCCCGCTTCCACCGCAGCCAGCAAGTCGCGGGTCCATTCCTTCCGACTGACGAGCGTACTCAACGCGACTTCGCGTACGTCTTCAGAAAAATCCGGATAGCGTTTGAGAATCACCGCAGCGATTTCCGGCTGCTGATATTTCTGTAACGCGACCAGCAGGCCGGTCTGCAAATCGCTGTTTTGGGTACTGCTCAATAAAGCCTGCATCACGGGGCGGGCCTGGGGTTCCTGCAGTTCGCCCAGCACCTGAATATAGTCCAGCAGTTCAGCCTGATTCTTGCCGGGTGACTTCAACGCGTCCAGTGCCGTCTGAATCGCGGCTTGATTTCCCAGTCGCATCTGCAGCGTCGTCGATCCGCCCCCCGCATCCGCCAGGGCTTTAACCAGTGCCTCGGGCAGCCCGGCCAGCGAACGTCCCTTGAACGAATTCTCGAAACCGGTCATCAGCAGTTGGCGTGACTTCGCATCGGGAGCCAGCTCGAACAGTTTGGCACAGGTGACCAGATCCGTTCGGCTGCCTGCGGTCGCGTAACGACGAATCAGTCGTTCCAGCAAAGCTGTCTGCACCAGGGGACGCTCCCAGAACTGTTTGTCTTTAAACAAGGCGAGTACCTGTTCCCGATCGGAGACCGACCTGGATTCCAGTGCCCACCAGAGCATCAGCGGCTGATGTGGATCGTCCACGTCTTCCTCGTAGTCGCTCAAGGCTTCGACCAGGGGCAGACAGAGATCCGCGGGCAGGCGTCGAGCGGTTGCCGCCAGTTGACCACGGACTTCCGCATTCGGTTCGTTCCGCGCGGCCTCGATCAGCTGCTGACCAATATGACTGGAGACCACTTTGTCGTCTCCCAGCAGACGCACCGTCCAGAAGCGGACCATGGGATGAGGATGTTTCAATGTCTCTTCCGCGACGGCATCGTCAAAGCCCTGCGAAAGATTCAACGCCCAGAATGCCTCCAGGGCAAGGTGTCCGTCGTTCTCTTTGATCCATTGTTTGAGTGTGGGAATCACGGACGCATCTTTACGGTCGCCCAGCAGTCGCAGCGCGGTGCGGCGGTGCCATTCGTTGGGATGTTTGAGCAGCTCCAGCAGTTCCCGCGAACTCTTTTGACTCAAGTCCTCGATCTTACGGGGCGCCGCATCCTTACCGCGGAGGCGATAGACGCGACCCGAATTAGGATCGATCTGTCCCTGGTAGTGCTGACCATGCGCGATGAATTCTTCGTAAAAGTCAGCGATGTAAACACCTCCGTCAGGTCCTGTGTAGATCGCCACAGGACGAAAACCGAGGTCGGTACTCTTCAACGGAAAGCCCATGTCTTCGGTCTGAAAGGAAGACCCCAGTTGATTCACCTGAGTGAGCACCAGGTACTGGTGCAGCGGATCGACGGAAATCAGCTTCCCTTTAAAGCGCTCGGGCAGCGTGTCCCCCTCGTATTTCACCAGCGCGTGACTGAAGCGGGGCGTAGCGGCATGCTTCATGAAAGGCAGCAGACCAAAGGCATAAGGGTTACTCACATCGCCGTACTTCCGTTCGGTCCCCTTTTCGTAATAACCTCCCTGCACATAGTAGAACCCGCGGGTGCCTCCGCCGTTATGGCCGGAATAAACACGGCCGTCGGCATCGACTTCCAGCCCGAAGGCATTACCGCCCCCTTCGGCGAAAAGTTCATAGCGTCCTGTTTCCGGATGATAGCGCCAGACCCCGGGCCCTTCGCAGTAAATCGATTTTGCATCCGGCTTGTCGGTATTCTTCAGATGCGAAACGAGGTTACTCCCCTGCACCATGTAGAGCCAGCCATCCGGACCCCACTGCAGACTGTTGGGAGCCGAGTGTGTGTCGGACAGACCAAAGCCCCACAGGCGAACTTCCGGATCGCCATCAGGAATGTCGTCGTTGTCTTTGTCAGGATAAAACAGGAGGTAAGGCGGATTGAGCACCCAGATCCCGCCGCGCCCTTTGACAACCGACGTCGCGATATTGAGATCGCCGGCAAAAACCTTGTGTGCATCGTACTTGCCGTCACCGTTGGTATCTTCGTGAATTGTGATCCGGTCGTTACCCGGGAAGTGGTTGGGAGGCGGCGGGGAGACCCGGTCGAATTCCATCCGGTAATATTTATTCCGGCTCAACACCTTGAGTCCCGCGGGATAAGGATACTGGCGATACTGTACGACCCACATCCGTCCCCGTTCATCGAAACTCATAAACAATGGCTGCCCTACCAGAGGCTCGGTGAGTAACTGATCCACGGCCACATCATCATCGGTTTCGAAAAGTGTCATCGACTTCTCGGGGGAGAGGCGTCGCCCAGGAGAAAGTTTGGCGGAGCGTTTGAGTGTTGAGGTGGCCGGCGTGAACTCATCGAAAGCGGCCTGGGCCGGCTTCTGCTCGCGGGCGGTCAGCGCCCATTTCACATCATCGCCCGGCAGGAATTCCCATTCCCCTTTAAGCACGCACTCGAGAAAGTAACCAGCCAGGATCGGAGGTGCGCCCCGGAAACCTCCCGGGCCTTCTTCGTTATAAACGCGGACCGCGATCGTATTGTACTTCCCCAGCTTGAGCGTTCCCGGCGGAACCTTGTAGCGCTGATAACTGTCGAAGCCACTTTCGAAGTTCGGGGGGAACTTTCCAATCTGACCGATACGCGTCCCGTTGATATAGACTTCGTGGGCATCCGCCAGTTTTTCAATCGAGAGCGTCACCGAATCCCGCCAGAGGGGACGGGCATTCATGTCGGCCCAGTTGTTGGGAACTTTGACGTAGCAGCGATACCAGGCGAACCCGTCCAGGTCTGCATTTTTCCCTGCCTGCTGATCCTCCCAGGCTCCAGGGACCTGAATCAGAGAAGTTTCTCCATTAGATTCTGCCGCCGGAAGACAATTAGTACTGTAAAGGGTTAAAGTTACGAATATTACCCCAAAAACAGATATTTTCATCTCTATGTACTCCAAGCGGAACGTGAGCCCTTGAGAGAGCGTGGCGATATTTAAATGATATTTATTTATTTGAACAGAAGGACGAGCGACTTTCAATATCGATAAAAAACGCACCCCGTTTTTGAAATAAAAGGGAATTGTCGGAAATTTC
Organism: Gimesia chilikensis; assembly: GCF_008329715.1. Taxonomy (GTDB): domain Bacteria; phylum Planctomycetota; class Planctomycetia; order Planctomycetales; family Planctomycetaceae; genus Gimesia; species Gimesia chilikensis. The sequence goes on from NZ_VTSR01000016.1 coordinate 50,093, forward strand.
TCCGTTACAAACCGGGTGTCTGCGTAGAGAGAGTACTACACGACTGAAACAACTTGATGAACTTGCAGGAACCAGAACAGTGGAAACGACTCGGCTGATTTTACGACGGTGGTGCGAGGAAGACATCGTACCTTTCGTCGAGCTCAATAAAGACCCACGCGTCATGCAGTATTATCCGTCTACGCTGACTTCCGAGCAGAGCGTGCAGATGGTAGAAGATATCCGAACGCACTTCGAAGAGTACGGCTTCGGCTTATGGGCCGTCGAGATTAAAGACCAGACTTCCTTCGCCGGTTTCATCGGCCTGACGGTTCCCCAGTTCACCGCGTTTTTTACGCCCTGCATCGAAATTCTCTGGCGACTGGCAACCCCCTACTGGAACCAGGGCTACGCATCGGAAGGCGCACGCGCCGTCCTCGACTTCGGCTTTGATGAATGTAATCTGAAACAGATCGTCTCATTCACAGTCCCCTCCAACATCGCTTCCCGCCGCGTGATGGAAAAAATCGGCATGTCGTATATCGACAACTTCGATCATCCCGGACTGCCCGAGAACGATCCGCTGCAGCGGCATGTGCTCTATAGTATCACCCGTTCGGAACGGGATGGACTCCTGCCGAACTAGTCATCACTTCGACAACCGGTCGAGGATATTCCTGGTGACCTGCTGGACGATTGGATCTTTCCCGCGCAGGCCGTGTGCCCAGTCGGTGCTCCCCACCGTCAGCACGGTCCCGCCGTTGGTATACATCCCCAGCACCGCGGCACCGACCCGATCTTTCTCGAAGCGATCGTACCACAGGCTGTCACCGGGAGCCCATTTCGCCGGACAGGTCGCCAGGATCTGAAAGGTCTTCGGAGTGCCATCTTTATGGGTCGGCACAGGCAGACCATCCTGCAGCACAAACTGACAGCCGTCGCATTCGTAACCGACAATCGTATCTTTGCCCCCGAATTCGTCGCCCTGCTTGATCCCCGTTTTCTCAAAGATCCAGTGCTCGGGACGATGCACGCGATACGCGGCGGAACCATCCATGAACTGACCATGGCTCTTATGATAGCCGCCGTATAGAAAGCCCACGCCCGTCAGTTGATTTTCCGGCCGATTGACCAGGTGATGACTCCAGAGCGTGGTCAGGGTACTGTGATCGTCTGTCGGAAAAACAGGATCCTGGTTGTACCACTGTTTCCAGCAGGTCAGGGCGCGACCGTCGTCTTCACTCCGCACTTGCCAGCAGACCGAATTCCCGCTGAAGAACGCGACATTGCCTCCCTGCTGAATGTACTGCTCCAGGTGGTCGCGCATCGGGGCAGACCAGTATTCATCATGGCCCACGCTGAGGACCAGTTTGTAATGCTGCAAAATTTCGGGATGAAATTCCAGATCGCTGTTCGCGGCGTAGTCCAGCTGGTACCCATTCTGCTCGGCCCAGGCGATGAACGGGTATTCCCAATTCGAAAACTGACCGGCCAGCGGACGATCGAACGAAACGCGGTGCCCCTGCAGATGATCGCGACCATGGTAGCTGTACAGACTCGAGCCACCCCAGTTGTTATAAGCATTGTAAGTGTTGGTCGAGAGTTGAATCAGGATCTTGGTTTGAGAGCCGGGCTGCTGGGGACGGATAATGAAAAACAGGCTCGACTCGGCCGAACGGGAATTCCGCTGAATAAATTTACCACCCCGGTCGCGCACCGCCAGACGCACGCTGTAATATCCGCTGGCCCAGGATTCGGGAACCGTCAGCTCGAACGCCGCCGGCCAGCGACAGCCGTTGGACGAAGCATCTTCAGGCACGGGATGAGCGGCTCCGTTCTGACGCGTCTCTTTATATACGGTTTTGTTCTCGGCTCCCAGGCGGGTGATCTCAATCGAATACTGCGGTTCGGAACTGTTGAGGTGGAACTGAATCTTCTCGCCGGGCTGATAGCTCAACTGATTCGTATAGCCCTCGATAAAAATCGAGCCGGCATCGTCTTCCGCAGCAGTTACAGGCACCGCGAGCAGAGTAGAAAAAACGAGCAGCAGCCACACACGAGAGAACGTTGAAATCATGGTGATCTTCCTCAGACAAAACAGCGGGTAGAAAACAGAGTTGTTGCTCTACTTTGATCGTACCATCGGCGGTTCCCCATCGCCATCAAACCAGTGGTCCGATTCGCAAGGAATTGCCGACCATCCGGAAACACTCAACGGAGCGTATGACTCGACTGACGATATTCCCGGGGCGACATGCCCATCTCGCGACCGAACATGCGAATCATCGCTTCCTGATGCTGAAAGCCACAGCGTTCTGCGATCTGCGAGATCGTCAGGTTGGTCTCCCTCAGCAGGCGGGTAATCCGATTCAGCTTCGCCTGGCGGATTTCACTGGCCGGCGAGCGATGCAGGGCTTTCTGAAAACGATGTTCCAGAATACGACGCGAGACATTCAGCCGCTGCGTGAGATCGGTGACCTGCAGGGGGAGATGTGCCTGCTGACGAATCAGCTGGATCGCCTCGCGGACCAGATCGTCATCAGCGAACAGCGTATCCGTGGAAGCCCGCTCTTCGATGGACAGGGGAGGAATCAGCACCGGCGTCTTCGGCGCGGGCTGCCCCTGGATCATCTGATCCAGCAACTGTGCCGCGGCATGACCGACAACGTGCGGTCCCTGGTTGATACAGGACAATGGTACCGGCGACAGCGCCGACATCAGTGGGTCGTGTTCGATACTGAGGATCGCCACCTGGTCCGGGATTTCCAGATGATGATTCACGCAGACCGTTGCCACTTCGCGTCCCACCTTGCTCGACCAGACCAGCAACGCCACCGGCTTGGGCAGCTCCCGTAACCATTCTTTCAGTCGATGCTGCTGCTGTTCGTAGTCCGCTTCCTTCGTCAGTTCGTAATAAGGGAAGTCATAACAGACGCCCCCTGCCTCACTGACCGCGGATTCAAAATCGTGCTGAATGGTGGGAGGGTATTTCAAATTGGGGTCGGCACCAATATAGCCAAAAGAACGAAAGCCCTTGTTAAGGAAGAAGTCCGCCGCCATGCGAGCACAGGCGCGTTCGTCTGAAACGACTTTCGGAATGCGGGCGGAATGTGTTCCCAGCCAGGAGACGTTCACCGCGGGCAGACGCCGCCCGATGATCGACTGACGAATGCGTGCGTCGGTCAATCGACAGATGGTGCCGTGCCCGTGCCAGGAGGCGGGAATCTGCAGCTGTTCTTTGAGTCCCCGGAATTCAATCCAGAAGTCCCAGCCCCCCTGCTCGAAAGCATAGTCGGCGATGCCCTGAATGATCTGGCGGCTCCAGTCGCTGGAGGTCTGAATCAGGAGTGCGATTTTTCGACGTTCAGGAAATCTCATCTTACGACTTCTACAACAAACAGGGATGGGCGTTACCAGCGTTCTACGAACCGACACTCTGTCAGCTAATGTTAAAGAACCTGTGAAGCCCATGTAAATATTATCAATTTAACTGCGTATATTATCATTGTATTCTGCACTCTGATCCCGATACTTGGCAATACTTAACTTTAAGTTTGGCACACTGAAGTTTGACAGTGCCTGGTGGGTCGAGTTCCTGTCTGCCCGCCAGGCTGCGAACTTCCTGACCTTCACCCGATGGGAAACTCAAGCGACTCTCTCGTTCGGGCCTCACCGATAGCAAACCATGTCGACTCAGACTTACCAGCGAAAATATGATGTCATCGTCATCGGCGGTGGCGTACTTGGTGCGTTTCATGCGTACTTTGCCATGCAGCGGGGCTGGAAAACCCTGCTCATCGAACGGGACATCTTTCCCCAGCAGGCATCCGTCCGTAATTTTGGCCTGATCATTCCCAGTGCCATGCCGCCCGGAGTCTGGCGCGATCGTGCCCTGGCCTCCTCGGAAATTTACGAAGAACTGACCCGTCAGCTGGGGATCCCCCTGCGACAGGCGGGCACACAGTACCTGGCACACACGGAAGCGGAAGCCGATTTCCTGAAACAGCTGGCAGATACGCAACAGGACGCTCTCTGTCCCGCGAAGTTCCTCAACGCCGAAGAGACCATCCGTTCGAGCTGCTGTCTGAATCCCGAATTCTGCACGGGCAGCCTCTTCTTCCCCCAGGATCTGCAACTCGACCCTGGCCGGTTTTTTCGCGAACTCATCAACTGGATTGCCTGTACCTCGGACTGCGATTACCTGCCGAAAACCACGGCGGTCTCGGTGCGGGAACGGAGCAGTCACTGCCAGGTCAAAATCGCAGACGGCAGAACCTTTCATGCACAACAGGTGATTGTCTGCTCCGGCGCTGATCTGCAGACGCTGTTTCCCGAAGCGTATATCGAACGCAACGTGCAGTACTGCAAGCTGCAGATGCTCAAAATCTCCAATCCGGAAAACCGCACACTGGGCACCAGCATCGCCTCGCCGATCGCGCTGACCAGGTATCCCGCGTTTCTGAACGCTCAGTTTCTGCAGGGCATCAATCTGGCGGGCCCCGAACCCGCGCTGCAGGAACATGGCATTCAGATCTGGATGACACAGAACCAGGACAACGAATTCATCCTCGGCGATTCGCACGCGTACTCGGTCGATCCCCCTCCCGAACGCATGTCGGCCGAGGTGGAAGAACTCATCATAAATTATGCGCGAAAGATGTTCGTGAAACTGGATTTTCAGGTCACAGACCGCTGGTGCGGCATTTATACTGAGGAGAAGTCTGCAGGCCTGTTCCACAAACAGCAGGGCGAGCGCATTCAGCTTCTCACCGGCATCGGCGGCAAAGGAATGACGACGGGACCAGGTCTGGCAAAAGAAAATATCGGTCAACTCTCTCTTTGAAAAGCAGCACCTGATGTCCAAGAACCCCAATCGCAACTGGCAGCTCATGACTCTGACGAGCCTGTTTCTCGGCTACGTCGGATACTACATCTGCCGGTCTAACCTGGCCGTCGCCACGCCACTGCTGCTGGATGAAGAAACCGGTCTGGGCATCACTAAAATTCAGATCGGCACCGTCGCCTCGGTCGGCGTCATGCTGTATGCCTTTGGAAAAATCATCAACGGCTACCTGGCCGACTTCCTCGGAGGTCGCCAGATGTTTCTGACAGGCATGCTCTGTTCGATTCTGTTTTCCGTATTTTTCGGGCTGGCGGGTGGGCTGACCCTGTTCATCGTCATCTGGGCCGGCAACCGATTTGTGCAGTCCATGGGCTGGGTCGCGCTGGTCAAAACCGCATCGCGCTGGTTCCCCGTACAATGGCATGCGACCGTGATGGCCATTCTTTCGCTCTCATTTCTGTTTGGCGATGCCTTCGCTCGTGTCTACCTGGGCAGCCTGATCATGCTCGGAGAGAAATATAGTTCACTCAGTTTTATGGCCAACTGGCGCACCGTCTTCTTTGTCGCCGCAGGGACGTTAACGGCGATCGCGGTCTTTGTTTACTTCACCCTGAAGTCGAGCCCCATCGATGTCGGCCTGGAAGAACCGGAAGCCAACCCGCTCAACGTCTTTGGGGCAGAAGGTAACCACGCGCAGCGAATTTCGATCAAAGAGGTACTCAAGCCCCTGGTCGCCAGTCCGCTGTTCTGGCTGATCTGCGTCATGAACTTCAGCCTGACGCTGGTCCGTGAAACGTTTAATTTCTGGACACCGACCTTTTTGAATGAAGTGGCACAATTCGATATCGGATCGGCGGCGGTGGGCAGTATGCTGTTTCCGCTGGTAGGCGGTTGTTCGGCCCTGCTCGCCGGCATCCTTTCGGATCGATTACGCGGCCGCCACGGTCGGGTCGTGTTACCCAGCCTGATTCTGCTCGTGCTCTCGCTGACCCTGTTGAGTACCGTCGATGTGACCGGCAAGCCTTACCTGGCATTAACGTTGTTGTCACTCGTCGCATTTTTCCTGATGGCTCCCTACTCCTTCCTGTCCGGCGTGATGGCCATTGACCTGGGAGGCAAACGGGGCTGTTCGACTGTCGCGGGACTCGTCGATTCCGCCGGCTACCTGGGTGCCATCCTGTCCGGACATACGGTCGGCATGATTGCCCAGTACTACGGCTGGAAGATGGCCTTCGGCGGACTGGCCGGCATCTGCTGTACCGCCATCATTGCCGGTGTCATTTACTGGATGATCCAGGAACGTGAAATGAACCTGGCGCAAACCCTGTCCGAAATTAATCCCCCGGAGGCAAACGATGTCACCCCTGGTTGAGACGCGTGAAATTCTGGATGAGATCCGTACGCTCTTCGCTGAGAAGGGCAACGACATGTATGCCGGCGAACCCGTTTCACAGACGGAACACGCTCTGCAGGCGGCCTCCGCAGCCGAGCTGGAACAGGCATCACCAGAACTGATCACCGCAGCCCTGCTGCACGATGTGGGCCATCTGCTGCACAAGCACTCCGAAGACTGTGCCATACAGGGCATTGATGATCTGCACGAACGCATTGGCGCCGCCTGGCTGAAGCAGCACTTCCCCGAAGCGGTCACCGAACCCATCCGCCTGCACGTGGATGCCAAACGATACCGCTGTGCCACCGACGAAGAATACCTGTCCCGCCTGTCCCCCGCCTCCGTATTGAGCCTGGAACTGCAGGGCGGTCCCTTCGATGCACGCGAACAGAAACAGTTTGAAAACAATCCCTGGTACGAGGAAGCGCTCCGCCTGCGGACCTGGGATGAAGCGGCCAAAATTCCCGGCTTAGCGACGCCGGATCTGGAATATTTTTTAACCTTTGTCCAACGGGTGCTGGAGCATCCCGTGGACCTCAACTGATTGAAAGTCAGCATGCAACCGACACAGATTAAACTCGTAATTTTTGACTGGGCCGGCACAACCATCGACCATGGCTGTTTCGCCCCGATCTCCGCCTTCATCAAAGCCTTCAAGGCCTGTGGTGTCGAGGTCACCCCGCAACAGGCACGCGGACCGATGGGCCTGCATAAACAGGATCATATCCGCAGTCTGTTTCAGCTCGACGAAATCGCCAGCCAGTGGGAAGCACTCCACCAGCGCCCCTGGTCTGAAGACGATGTGAAACAGATCTACGAAACGTTCATGCCACTGCAGATCGAGGAAGCGAAACTCTATACCGAACTGGTCCCCGGCCTGTGTGCGTCACTCGCGCCGCTCAAGGAACGGGGAATTAAAATCGGTTCCACGACCGGCTACCCGCGCGTGGTGGCCGACCCGATTCTCATGTCCGCACGCGAACAGGGTTACTCTCCCGACTTTTCCATGTGTGCCGACGAGGTCCCCGCCGGCCGTCCTGCTCCCTGGATGATCTACCGCAATATGGAAACGCTCGGCGTCTATCCCCCCCGCGCAGTGATCAAAGTCGGCGACACCGTGCCTGACATTGAAGCGGGCCTGAATGCAGGCACCTGGACGGTCGGTCTGACCCAGACCGGCAGCGAAGTCGGACTAAGCGTCTCCGAACTGGAGGCCCTCACTCCGGAAGAAAAACAGCAGCGTTTACAGGCTGCCGAAACCAAACTCAAAAACGCAGGCGCTCACTTTGTCATCCCGACACTCGAAGGGCTGTCCGCCATCATTGACCAGATTGAAGCAGGTAGTGTGCCCTATGGATGCTGATATTCCTTACTTACTGTTGACCCCCGGTCCCCTGACGACAACCAGAACCGTCCGCGAAGCGATGCTGGCCGACTATTCAACGTGGGATGTGGACTACAATCAGCGCGTGGTAGAAATCCGCGAACGACTCGTGCAGCTGGCGACAACCGAACCCGGTTATACGTCGGTCCTGATGCAGGGGAGCGGAACGTTTGCCGTCGAAGCGACCATCGGCTCGGTCATTCCCCCCGATGGGAAACTGCTGCTGATTTCTAACGGTGCCTACGGCGATCGCATTGGCCAGATCGCCGACTGCCTGAAGATCCCCCGCGTCACCCTTTCCTGTCCGGAAACCGAGAGCCCCGATCTGGATCGGATCCGCCAGACCCTGGCCGACGACGCCTCGATCACGCATGTGGCTCTGGTGCACTGTGAAACGACCACCGGCATGCTGAACCCGGCCCGGGAAGTGGGTCAGATCGTCGCGGACGCAGGTCGCGATTATATTCTGGACGCGATGTCCTCCTTCGGCGGCATCCCGCTGACGATGGAAGAATTTCACATCGACTACCTGATTTCATCCGCCAATAAATGTATTCAGGGAGTTCCCGGATTCGGATTCGTGATTGCCCGTCAGCAGAAACTGGAACAGACGAAAGGCTATGCCCGCTCGCTGAGCCTGGATCTGTATGATCAATGGAACGAAATGGAACAGAAAGGGGGCAAGTGGCGCTACACTTCCCCGACGCATGTGGTGAATGCGTTTCTGCAGGCGTTGAACGAACTGGACTCTGAAGGGGACGTCACCGCCCGGCATGCCCGTTTCGTCGAGAACCAGACGACGCTCGTCCGGGAAATGGAACAGCGGGGACTGTGCACCCTGCTGCCCCGGGAACTGCAGTCACCCATCATCACGTCCTTCTATTATCCTGAATTCGATGGCTTCTCCTTTAACAGTTTCTACGATGAACTCAAACGCCGCCGGTATGTAATTTATCCCGGTAAAATCAGTCAGGCTGAGACGTTCCGCATCGGTAACATCGGCCATGTTTTCCCCGAGGACATGGAGCAACTGGTCGCTCAGATCGAACTGGTCCTGGCTGAAATGCAGGTTACATCTGGACAGACCACATCAGGTTAAGATCCGTTGAAAAGAAAATCGGTACACTTTCCGATTTCATGCGGGCCGTTTATAAAAAAATAGCTTTTCTAATTAAGAGAGTTCTTCTCGTATCCGGATAAATTTTCAGAGCCTGTCCGAAACAGCGACCGATTCCGATGGCTTTTAGATAAATGTAATTGACAGCATTATGAGCGATCCCTGCGTCTCGATCATCCTGACAGGTGACACACCTGCCTTGCAGCGTACCGAAGTCAAACGACCCCGGCTCCAGCCTGGCGAAGTCCTGGTTGAGATCTTATGTTGCACGATCTGCGGCAGTGATCTGCATACCTACGAGGGCACGCGTTCCACTCCCTGCCCGACCATCCTGGGACATGAAATGGTCGGACGCGTTGTCGATCTGCATCCGGAACATCTCACTGTCGATTTTCTCAACCGGCCGGTCAACGTTGGAGATCGCATTACCTGGTCGGTGGCAGTCGCCTGTCAGAAGTGTGAGTACTGTCGCCGGGGACTGACCCAGAAATGCACGAGCCTGTTCAAGTACGGTCACCAGAAACTGACTGACGAGAACTACCTGAGTGGCGGCCTGGCCAGTCATTGTCACCTGGTCAAAGGAACCACGATCTTCAAAGTCCCCGCGTCACTCCCCGATCAGATTGCGAGCCCGGCCAACTGTGCCACCGCGACCGTCATGGCCGCCTTTCGGCTGGCAGGTGAGATCAAAGATCGAAGCGTTCTGATTCTGGGAGCGGGTATGCTGGGTATTACGGCAACCGCCGTGGCGAAGTCCCGAGGTGCTGCTTCTGTCATCGTCAGCGACATCAACCCGCAACGGGTGCAGCGCGGACTGGAATTCGGTGCGACCCATTCGATCCTGGTCAAAAAAGATCAACCGCTGCACTCAGAAGTTCATCATCTGACCCAGGGGCGGGGCGTGGACTTCGTCTTCGACATGACCGGCGTTCCCGATGTGATCGAAAGCGGTCTGGAAGCGCTGGACATTGGCGGAACGATGATTCTGGTCGGCTCGGTCTATCCGGCCCGTCCGCTGCAAGTCTCCGCGGAACAGGTTGTCCGCAGGCTGCTGAAGATCGAAGGCATTCACAATTATGTCGATCTCGATCTGGCGAATGCCCTGAATTTTCTCGAACGCTACCAGCACACATATCCGTTTCAGAAACTCTGCGATCAAAGCTATTCGCTGGAAGAAGTCACACAGGCGTTCGAAGCTACCGGCGAGCATCACTCTTACCGGGTAGCGGTTCTACCTCAAAAAAAATCCTGAACGAGTCGCTTGCTTTGAGCGACACCGTTCAGGATTGATTCAAACCGGTCGGTTATCAGAAGTCGATTTCGGCGGACTGACCGAGATCGATTCCGCGTCCCGGGCTCTGTTCACGCTGATAACGGGGGTTTGCTGCTGGACGCTGAGGTCTGCTGTTGTTCGCAGCCCGCTGAGGTTGAGCAGCGTAACGTGCTGGCTGCTGCTGTGATTCCTGGTGCAGCGAAGTCCGGGGACGACGCTGGTTTTCCTGAACCAGTGCGATGTCTTCCGCAGGCTGACTGCCGGCTGCAGGACGGCCACTGAAGGGAACCCGGGAATCGATGGGCAGCGGCCGCGATCTACGGGAATTCTCTTCGGAAGCCATCTGCTCCAGAGGCAGTGCATTGTTCTGATCTGCGGCAGCAAAATCAGCTTCGTTCTGAAGTGGTCCTTCCTGGTCAGGACTTTGAGACCGGATGACCAGGTCTTTGTTTTCGGTAGCAGGCTCAGGCTGATTGCTGGCCAGCTGCTGACCGGCGGGCTGATTCAGATCCGGGCTGCCGGCGATGATCCAGCTGCCCCAGTTCTGTTCCAGCTCGTCCACGTTTTTGAACTGATACATTTTGGCGACGGCTTCATCCCAGCCGTTCTTGTGGGCATCCTGCAGGAACATCAGGTAGCGTTTACGACCACCACGCTGCAGCAGGAAGTCTGCCAGGGAGTAACCTTCGGCATACAGCGTCAGGACCTGCTGCATCTCTTCGGGGTATTCGGTCATGGAGAGCAGACGACGCAGCGGGATGCGTTTGTTGGTCCCCATCACCTGGCGGTTCAGCAGTCGCTGACGACGTTTTTCAGATTCGTGTTCCACAATCGTCGCAGCCCCTTCATCGGCCCAGCGGGGAAGCGGACGACGGAAGTGACAGGCGAAGATGGTGTGATTGACTTCGTGAGGCAGCACGGAATCGAGGATGCGTTCCAGCGTGCCCTGGATCTGCATATCCCAACCAAACACGTGACCACGATCGAACGAGAAGGTGGTTGCACCGCCGGCACCATAGTTACCAACTTTGACTTTAATAGGACAGGGGGCATACCATTTGGGGAGTTCGTGTCCCAGCCAGGCAATCGCGAGTTCTTTGCGATACACCTCGGCGGCATCACCCACCTGTTTGGCAATTTCGGGAGTTGGTGCGTGGGTCACAAAATTGGGGGTTTTGTATGAGGCACCCAGCGAGAAAAAAGCAGCCAGCAATAGTACGCAACAGCGATAGAGTTGAGCTTCCATGCCCTCTAGTTCCTTTTGGTTGCAGTCGTCGGCGGGATGACGACTGACAAACACTCGGTAGTTGGTTACGGGATAGTTTTGGGTCGATCACTCGAATTGGGGATTGAGATTTGATCGGGGGTCCTGTAACTGATATCGGTGAATTCCATTCAGACCGATGCGGGTCGTGACAGGCAGAGGATCTTATTGCAAAGAAAAGACCAATGGCAAGCTGAGTTTAGAAACCCACCGGGATGTGCTAGATTTCGTACTCGCTAAAACGCTGTCAGAATACAGCTTACGCATTTCTCAAAAAATTCGAAACACGCTGGCGCCGGTCGGCGATGTTCACCAGAAATGCTTGTAGATATTGCAAATCCGTCTGACGCGCTGCGGGAAATGCAAAAATTACAATCGCCTCAGCAGGGGCAAAAATGCGGCTTAAAAGCGAAGCCGGGCGAAAACCCAGCCCGCGATAAAACCAGCCAGCATGATCAGCCCCAGCTCGGTAATACGCTGCGTTTCACTGCCCGTCACATGAAAAAATGCCTGGAACATAAAGCAGAGCACCATCATCACTCCCGCCCCATACAGGCCGAACCGGACACGGACTTCACCCGGTGTGGGCAGATCCTCATTCGGCTGGGGGGACCCGGTTTTCGGTTTCGATGTTTCGGGCTCCGGGGTTTCTGACGGGGGCTGTTCGGCAGTCACGTCTGCTAAACCTCGTCTTCCAGGTCCTGAAGTGTATTGACGATCTTTCTGACCAGCTGATCCAGGCTCTCTCCCGTGGCAGAGGAGATCTGCAGTACCGGCTGCCCCAGTTCTTCAGACAACAGCTCGGTGACCGCTTCCGCATCGGGAAGTTCACATTTGGTGACAACCACGATTTCCGGCCGATCCATCAGCGTAGCATCATAGAGCCGCATTTCTTCCCGAATCTGACGGTAATTCTCGATCGGATCAGTCTGATCCATGGGAGCTGGCTCGACCAGATGCACCAGCACCCGGGTCCGCTCGACGTGCCGCAGGAATTCGTGTCCCAGCCCGATCCCCGCGTGGGCACCTTCAATCAGCCCGGGAATATCAGCCATCACAAACTGATGATCAAAGCCGACCCGGACCAGACCCAGGTTCGGGTATTTGGTCGTAAACGGATAGTCGGCGATTTCCGGATGAGCCTTGGATAGTCGGCTGAGCAGCGTCGATTTCCCGGCATTCGGTTTCCCGACCAGCCCGACGTCTGCAATCAGCTTTAATTCGAGGGAAATATCGCGATGTTCTCCCGGTCCCCCCTTCTCGAATTCACGGGGCGTCTGATGAGTGGCAGTAGCAAAATGACGATTGCCGCGGCCTCCTTTGCCCCCTTTAGCGACAACCACCCGGTCGCCGCTCTCTTTCATATCACGCAGCAGGTGCCCGCGTTCGGTGTCGAGCACCAGTGTCCCGGGAGGAACCATGATCACAATGTCTTCCCCGTTACGACCGGTTTTCAGACTCCCCTGACCATGGCCGCCCCGTTCGGCGTTCCAGTGCTTGTGACCAATGATATTCGCCAGGCTGTTGACGTTTTCATCCGCCAGCACGACGACATCGCCCCCCTTGCCGCCATCGCCACCATTCGGGCCACCCCGCGGGACGTGGGCCTCTCTCCGGAAACTGGCACAACCATCTCCGCCGTCTCCGGCTTTACAATAAATGTCAACGCGATCAACAAACATGGGTTTCGTCTACTACTATCAGTCAGCTAACGGGTGATGAAATCAAGGGTTACAACGCATCAGCGGCAGCCCCGCAAAGCGATCCGCCGCTTCTATCTTCCCCGGTTCGGCGTAAAAATCAATGCTGTCTCAGCTCAGGGAGCCCTTTATCTGGACACCCGAACTGGATGAGAAGATCCCAGGGAATGCGTGCGGCATCGAACCAGATATTGTAGATGTTTAAGCGAAAAATACGAGGTCCTCTGATATCAATCTGCAACAAAGCCCGTTGATCGAAGCACTTCGCCAGGGATTTTGAAATAAGCGAGCGGGGTCCCGCGGATTCTTTTGATCATAAACCGCTGCAGGCTGGTCACTTACAGCCCCACAACCCGAATAAAAACGGATTGACCCGTTTTTCGCAGCGCCTTATACTCCCGCTCCCCCACACATGCCCGCAAGGATGCGATAAAGGAATGGCGTGATGAGTTCCCTGCCTGCTAGGTCGGTCATTGAGTTTTCCCAGTTTGATCAGTTACGAGATGCGCGCGAAATTATTTTCAGCGAAGCCGCGGCATTGCGCCAGATGGGCAGTGCGCTGGGTACCGAACTCTGTGACGCCGTCGATCTGATCCTCTCCCGACCGGGAGCCGTCATCTTGACCGGCATGGGCAAAGCGGGACTGATCGCACAGAAAATCTGTGCCACCCTCTCTTCGACGGGAACCCGTTCCCATTTTCTGCACCCCGCGGAAGCGATTCACGGCGACCTCGGTTGCCTGCACCAGGACGACACCGTACTGGCGTTGTCCAACAGTGGAGAGACGGAGGAACTCCGTCGACTCCTGCCGATCATTCAGAAAATGGAGCTCCCCATCATTGGAATTACCGCCCGCGAGACCAGCACCCTCGGTCGTGCTTCCCGGGTCGTACTCTGCCTGGGCGATCTCAAAGAGGCGGGCCCGCATCAGCTGGCGCCCTCCACCACCACCACCGCGATGCTGGCGATGGGCGATGCCCTCTCACTGGTGATCAGCAAGGCCCGCGGTTTTACCCCGCTGCAGTTTGCCACCTTTCATCCCGGCGGCAGCCTGGGCAGACAATTGACACAAATCAACGAAGTGATGCGTCCCCGCGCCGAAGTGCGGGTGACACAGGAATCAACGTCCATTCGCGATGCCTTCGTCCGATTGAGTTCTCCCGGCCGCCGGAGCGGTGCCGTGATCATCGTCGATGGATCCGATCGCGTTACCGGCATCTTCACAGACAGTGACCTGGCCCGTCTGCTGGAAGAACGACGCGACGCTCAGCTCGATCGCCCCATCTGCGAAGTGATGACGCTTAAGCCCACAACCATTCAGGCCGATGCTTCACTGCAGGCCGCCGTCGATCTCCTTAAGGCACGCAAGCTGAGCGAACTGCCCGTGGTCGATCGTCAGAACCAGCTGGCCGGTCTGATTGACATCACCGATGTCATCGGCTGGCAACCCGAAGCCGCCTCGGTTGATCGCCAGGCGGGATAGCACCTTTTCAGTTCATTTCCCTTTCGACTGTTCATCTCACTTAAGTAAGAAACGATTTCCTTTCATACATGACCGCAACCATTCGATATAACAGGAATGGATTGTTCGATCGCCTGATCGCCAACCGGACGCTGCTGACCTGGGTGACTATGCTGTCACTGACGGGAGCGTACCTGGTCTACGCGCAGGTCCTGCGACAGGTGATTAATGGCACGGTCGTGCGGCAGGAGTTTCCCGAAGAGGTCTTTCAGTCTCCCGAATACGCGTCTGCCAATAACGAGCACGCGAAAACGTATCTGCCGGAAATCCCCTGGGCAGCCGATGCCCGCTACCAGTTCAAGGATGAAAACGTTTTCATCTACACCGAACGCTGGCAGCAGGAAGAGGAGAAAAGGGCCGCCCGTCTGAAACCGTTCGCAATGCTGATGTTCGATCCCAAGAAAAAGGATTCGGAAAAGCCCTTCGCGCTGATGAGTGAGGAAGCACTGATCCGCTTCGAGCAGCCGTTCGGTATCAAACAGACCGACCCGGGCCATATGATCGCAGGCTCGCTGGAGGGCTTTGTAAAAATTACAGGACCCAATGGCCTGATCATTTACGGACGTAACTTCTTCTACGATGAATCGTCCATGAACATCTGGAGCGACAGTGAAGTCCGCTTCGCCTACGAAGAACACCGCGGTCGCGCGCGGGGCATTGAGATGAAACTCATCCCGGCAGCCGTGAAACCCAAAGAACTCAAACCTGCGGCAGATGGGATTCGCGAAATCGTACTGCGACGCGATGTCTACATGGAGCTGGCGCTGAAGCAGGACAAAGAACACGCATCAAAAAACCGCAGCCGGTTTGCCAAAGTCAAAAGCGCGGGGAGCTTTACTTTCAACCTGGAAACCAACCAGGGGACATTCCATAAAGATGTCCGCGTCTACCATCCCACTGGTCCTCAGCACGCGGATACGCTGGACTGCGATCAGCTGCAACTCCAGTTTGTCAGAAAAGAAGACCCCGACAATCCGACTCCAGAGGCAGATAAGAAACCGGGCCACGCTTCCGGGAAGCTGCAGTTCCAGGAGCTCGTCGCTACAGGGGAAAATGTTGCGCTGGTCTCGCAGGAAAACCAGTTCTCAGGCCGCATGACGCGTCTCTCTTATAACGAAGCAACAAAAACGATTGTGCTTACCGATGAACGGTCGGTCGAAATTTATCAACAGGCGTCGAAACTCGAGTGTCCCAAGATAACTATCCATCAGGATGAAGAGGGCCGCGTAGAAACCGTGCTCTGTGAAGGTGCCGGCAAGGTGGACTACGTGGATCCGAGTACGGGTCAGTTGAGCGTTGCTGCCCAGTGGGCAAAGCTGATGAAGAAGTCGCGCGATCCCGAGACACAACTCGACATGGTGGAACTGGAACAGCAGTGTATCATCCGGCAGCCGGCTGAGGAATTCGCGCTGGCCGCACAACAGATTCGTCTCTGGCTCAAAGGGGATCTGGGCGCACTGAAACAGAAAGACATGCTGCAGGAGGATCGTCAAGAGAATGCGAAAAAGACCGCGCAGAAAGTCGATCCCCACAAGATGATCGCCACCCAGGACGTCGCCATCTACAGTCCCCAGCTACGCGGTAAAACGAAGCGCCTCGAAGTCTGGTTCGATGAAGCTACCGTGCCGACATCTGCTCCCAATGCCCCCGTCAGCAAATCGGTCGCGCCACAGAAACCACCGATCCAACCAGCGGCATTTGCCGTCGATGACACGCCGGCTGGCCAACCGGGCGGCAGGTCTCCGCTGGGCCCGAAAAAGAAAGAACCTGAGCCGGTAATGGTCGTCTCCGACCTGATCAAACTACGCATGCAGAAAGACGAAGCAGGCAAAGCCGAAGTCTCCGAAGTCTGGACTGAAGGCAATGTCTCCGTCAAACAGCTGAATGAAACGCAGAAGCAGCCGATGCACATCACCGGCAACCAGCTGCATATCCAGAACAAAGGCGAGAACGACCAGGTGCTGCACGTGATGGGCACCCCGGCGAAAATCAATGGCGGTGAATCCCAGATCGAAGGGGATGATATCTTCCTGTATCGACTGGCCAACCGGGCGGAAGTCCAGGGCAAAGGATTGCTACTGCTCCCGGTCAAAGGGGGCAAGAAGTCGGCCGCCGGACTGCTCTCGGGCGCAGATGGAATTACCCAGGAACGTGGTCTGACCGGTGAGGTCCAGGAACAGGGTAATGACCAGGAGAACCTGCTCGAAATTCACTGGGATCAGGAAATGGTCTTTGATGGCATCACCGCGAACTTCTTCGGTAAAGTTCGTACCAACATGGGCGACAATCGCCTGCGGTGCCAGGAAATGGAAGTCATCCTCTCCGACCGGGTCTCGTTCACCGAGAAACAACCCGAAGGTCAGAAACCGACAGTGCACTTCATTACCTGTCGGGACGGCGTGGAAGTGGAAAGTAACGAATACCAGGACAACCGGCTGATCGGTATCCGCCGCGCCAGTTTCTGGCAGATGAACGTGGATCAGAAAACCGGCAATGCAGAAGCCCGCGGTCCTGGCTGGCTGATTCTCTGGCGACGTGAAAATTCCAAGGAGTCCAATCCCGAATCCCGGGTCTCGCAGGCCAACCTGCCACAGAAAACCGATACCGACAGCTGGAATTACACCCGCATTGACTTCAACGGCAAGATGTCCGGCAATGTCTCGCAGCGGAGCACCACCTTCGACGATCGCGTGCAGATCACCTACGGGGGCGTCAAACGTCCGCTGGATACGATCAACCCCGATCAACTGCCTCCCAATGCAGGCTGGATGCGGAGCAACAGTCTGAAACTGATTCAACATGACATTGAAGGACAGAAGAAAAAATTCATCTCGATGCTGGCCAAGGGGAACGCCGAACTCGAAGGCAACGCCCTGGTCAAAAACAAGAAGACACCGACCAACCAGTCGTTCATTGCCCGCGCGGATACGATCAGCTATGACGAGTCCAAAGACCTCTACATGATGCGTTCGTTCGGCAACCGGAAAGCCACGATCCGCCGCTATTCGCGTACCGGCAAAACTCCCAGTGCGCCCAACCAGGCCCAGCAGATTGAATTCGCCCCCTCTTACGATCGCGTCACATTACACGGCGTAACCGGGTTACAGGGACTTCCCTGATCGGTTCCCACCTCAAATTGCCGATAAATTCCTTTTTTCCTCTGCCTGACTCGCCTAAAATCGTATTAAGAGAGCCTGTTAAACTGTCCCCTAAGGAACACCGAAGACCATGCCTGATGTGAATCGACAATCTGCTGCAATCCCTTCAGGGGAGTTCCCCCGTCAGTGCCGGCAGACTGTCTTTTCCCTGCGAACTGCGGTCAAGGGGCTGCTGCTGTGTTGCGCTCTGCTTGTACTGGCCCCCGGTGCCGGGTGGGCACAGAATGCCCGGGCCCTGGAAGTCTACCACAAGCAGTACAATGCACTGCGGGATCAGTTTCAGGATCAACTCAAACAACTGGCAACCAGTTGTCGGCAGAATCAGCAGCCCGAAGGCACCGAGGCCATCGCGACGCTCATCCAGGAGTGGAGCGAATTTGATCCCGACTCCTACACGCTGCCCCGCGAAGTTCAGCCAGAATTGCCAGTCAGTCTGCCTGCAGGCGAACGTATGTGGCGACTCAAATTAAAGAACCTGCAGGAAGATCAGGCCAACGACCTGTTCGTCTTCTCCCGCAAAGTGCTGTATGCCGGCTTCCCCAGTTTTGCCTACGACCTGATTCGGGAGACCGCTTACCACAATCCGGATCACCGTTCGGTCAGACAGATCCTGGGATACGTGCGGAACGGCGATGAATGGATGACGCCTTTCGAAAAAGAGATGCAGGATCACAGACAGAAATGGCATCCTCAATTCGGCTGGCTCCCCACGACGCATATCGCCCGTTATGAACGCGGGGAACGCTATGTCAACGGACGCTGGATGTCAGCCGCCCAGGAAGCCGAGATCCGCCGCGATTTCCGTAACGCCTGGGAAATCAAAACCGAACACTTCCTGATCAAAACGAATCACAGCCTGGAAATGGGTGTGAAGCTCGCAACGGAAATGGAAGAATTCTATCGCTACTTCCATCAGACCTTCGCCGGGTTTTTCAACACTCCCGAACAGTTGCGCAGAATGTTTCAAGGCTCGCGTAATCCATTTCGTCGCCAGAATCAACAACAGCATGTGATGCACTATTACAGCACCCGTCAGGAATACCTGCAGCGACTGCAGAAAGAGATTCCCCAGATCGCTCTCACCCACGGCATCTACCTGTTCGGCGATCGCATCTCCCACTTCTATTATAATCCGGAAGCGGAGGGAGACCTGGGAACGCTGTATCACGAAGCCACCCATCAGCTGTTCTATGAAACCGGCAACAGTCGAGGCAGCCGACAGGTCGGTGAAAAGAATCATTTCTGGGCCATCGAAGGCATCGCCTGCTACATGGAATCTTTCGAGAAAAAAGGCAAGAAGTTCAAAGCCGGAAATCCCAATCATATCCGCTTCAATGCTGCCCGCTATCGTCTGCTGGAAGACCAGTATTACGTTCCCCTGGAAAAATTCGCCGCCATGGGACGGACCGCGTTTCAGGGCAGTCCCAATATCAGCCCCAACTACAGCCAGGCTTCGGGGCTCTCGCATTTCTTCATGCACGCCAACCAGGGAGAATATCGGGACGCGTTCATTCAACAGATGACGCAGCTCTACAGCGAAAACTCGCGGCTTCGCAACAACGCGCAGAGCCTTCCGGAACTGACGGGGCTCTCCTACGATGAACTGGATCGCAAGTACCTGGCCTACTCGATGACGCTGCAGAAAGCGCTCGACGAACAGGCGCTCAACCTGCAATCCCGGTAACGCTCGGCTTCCGCAGGCTTGAGTGATACCCCTCCTCTCACCGAATCTTTCTCTGGTAACTACTGGAGAACGAGGCGTTTACCTCATTTCTCTTGGAAGCCTCCGTTTGGTTTTTCCTTCCTCCTGACTCCACTTCAAATAAGAAATCCCTTATCCATATTGGATTTACAACAGAATGTTCTTGCCATTCTGACTGATGGCCGATTAGAATAATTAATGCGCTTAAATTTCTTTTTCATTTCTTACTAATCTTTTCTTAATCACTGGAAGGAATTCTGAACCATGGCACTTGAGTTCAAGAAATATTCAAAACGAGGTTTTACACTCATCGAGTTACTGGTGGTGATCGCGATCATCGCGATTCTGATCGCCTTGCTGTTACCTGCAGTTCAACAGGCTCGCGAAGCCGCTCGTCGGTCAACCTGCAAAAACAATCTCAAACAATTGGGACTGGCGTTGCATAACTATCATGATACACACCGAATTTTTCCTCCAGGTGATATCAATGCAGGTGGCTACGATGCAGGCTGGCTACCCGCAGGTTCCATGAGAAACCATACCGCATATATGTTTTTGCTGCCTTTCATTGATCAGGCTGCAATCTACAATGAAATCAACTTTTCTTTGCCAACAGGAAACTCAGACGGATCTGGAATCGGCGGTGGTGGTTACCAGACTGCAACCGAACGAAAAGTGATTGTCTTCCTCTGCCCCAGCGATGGCTATTCTGCAGGGCCTTATACATCCACTTCAGGCGCTTATGCGGTCCGTAACGCGTACCGGACCAGCTACAGTGTGCTCTATCCCTGGTACAATATGGGCACCTCTTACAACAACTATAATGACATGACTCGCAAATCTGTCTTTGGTCATAACGGCGCTGCTCGTCTGCGCGATATTCAGGATGGAGCAAGTAACACGATGTGTATGATGGAGACTCCGTTAGAAAAGCAAAGCGCATTAAGAGGCCCATTCTGGTCTGCCTATGTTGCTACTGGTGCTGTCGCTGCTGGATACAGAAAAATCAATGCTCCCTACAGTGCAACCGATGATCGAGTCGACTGGTATACCCCTGGAAGTGAACACGTTGGTGGGTGTCATATTTTGCTGACAGATGGTGCCGTCAGATTTATCAGTGAAAACATTGATTTCGAGACCCAGAAAGCCCTCGGATCGATTCGAGGCGGTGAAGTAATTGGAGAATTCTAAACCCCTCTAAATTGAGATGAGCATTTTCATGTATGTAAAAAAGACGCGTTATATTTTTGCTAACCTGATGACAATTGCCTTCCTGCTTACAGGTTGTTCGGGTGAATCGGGGGATACTCCACCTTTAGGTGAAGTCACTGGTAAAATCACTCTCGATGGTAAACCTCTAACCGATGCCAGCGTCACTTTTGAACCAAAATCGGGGGCTCCTTCGTTAGGTAAAACCGATGAGACGGGCTCTTATGTGCTGGCATACAGTCAGGATCATCTGGGAGCCATTCCCGGTCAACACACGGTTCGCATCTCCAAGTTTGGTGAACCCGGTTCACCCAATGACACAGAAGATCAGGTGCCTGACAAATTTAATAAAAATTCCCAACTCACCGCTGAAGTCAAAGCGGGAGACAATACCCTGAACTTCGATCTGGAATCCAAGTAGAGTCAAACCGGTTTTCCGAAGTCGTTTCACTGCAACACACAGGCGATGCTCCCCCGGGGTCATCGCTTTTTTTGTGCGCCGGAAAGGGTTCCCCTGCCGACATTCCTTCTGGACCCACGGTTTGTCGTCGGGTACGATGAGGGAACTCTCTGCTTTTCTGCGTCCCTGCATCATCTGCCGCTCAAGAACACTCCGATGAACCAGACAGGCGATCCACAACCCGAACCGCGCCCCGCGCAGCCAAAGACACGGCACCCCGTGCTGTTTCGCACGCTGGCGGTGCTGTTGGGGCTCATCTTCATCGGTCTGCTGGAAGGGGGGCTCCGCCTGGGTGGCGTTCAGCCACTCCCGCACAGCCAGGATCCTTTCATTTCATTCAGCGAAGACTCCACCCTGTTTGTCAAAAACGCTGAGGGGACCGCCTACCAGACCTCTGCCGACCGCAGCGACTTCTTCCGTCCACAGCAGTTCCCGGTCAACAAAGGGAAAGACACCTACCGCGTGTTCGTCCTCGGCGGATCGACTGTGCAGGGACGTCCGTATGCCGTCGAGACCTCATTTACCAACTGGCTGAAAATCAATCTGCAGGCCGCGGACCCCGCGCGGAATTTTGAAGTCGTGAACTGTGGTGGCGTCTCGTATGCCAGCTATCGCCTGGTGCCCATCCTGCGAGAAGCGTTGCGCTACGAACCCAACCTGTTCATCGTCTACAGCGGACACAATGAATTTCTGGAAGACCGTTCTTACTCCCGCCTGAAACATCAGCCCGAACTGCTGCTGCAGACCGAGAGTACCCTGCTGGACCTGCGCCTGGCATCGGTGATTCAAAGCCTGCTTCCCGACTCACAACAGAGACCGCAGGCAACGGAAAAATCAGAAAACGTGCTCGAAACCGATGTCAACGCGCTGCTCGACTTTCAGCAGGGACTGGAACAATACCACCGCGATCCGGAACATCGCCGGGCCATCATGGCCCACTATGAATTCAACATACGTCAGATGATTCTGCTGGCACATCAGGCTGGCGTTCCGCTGCTGCTGGTCAATCCAGTCAGCAACCTGAAAAACTGCATTCCCTTTAAAAGCGAATTCGCTTCCCACCTCACCGCAGCAGAGCGCGACGAGGTGAATGCCCTCTGGAAGTCCGCAGACGAATGCAGCTGGGACGAGGCAGAGCAGAAAATGGACTACTGGCAACAGGCTCTGAGCATAGACGACACACACGCCAGCCTGGTGTATAGCGTGGGTAAAACCTGTGAATACCTGAAACGCACAGACGACGCACGTCACTGGTTCATCAAGGCCAAGGAGGAAGACATCTGCCCGCTCCGCATGCTCGAACCGATGCACGACACTCTCTTCCGACTGGCGCAACAGTACGATGTCCCTATCATCGATGCCCGCAGATTGTTCGAACAGAAAACTCCGGACGGTATTCCCGGCAGCGAACTGCTCGTCGATCATGTGCACCCCAGTATCGAAGGCCACCAGCTGATCGCCGATGCGATCTATGAAACCATGTGCGACCTGCAGTTCATTTCTTCCCCTCCCGACTGGCGGACCACGCGTGACCGATTGCGACAGGAACAGTTGGAGTCACTGAACCAGGAATATTTTCTGCGTGGCGCGAAGCGTCTCAGTCGCCTACAGGGCTGGGCCCGCGGTCAAAGCACGCTCGCTCCGCCCGGCACGACGCAAACCCATACAAAATGAACGCGTTCTCTGATTGCTTCCGGTCTGCCGCTGCTTTATGATCGAAGTACCTGCCTGAATTACAGTTGCGATTCGCGCATCCCATTGAGAACCGGCCCCGACTGCAGCCCACAGAGAAAGAGACCGTTCAATGAATCAACGAAGGACCTGCCTGGTGACAGGACTTTTGTGCCTGATCATGGGCCATTCCCTGCTTGCCGCTCCCGATCCGGCCCCCTTTGTTTCCGGTTTCGACCGCTTCGGACGTCATGCAGAACTTCCGAAAGGGACCGCAGGCCGACTGTTGATCAGCGAACTGAGCTGCGCCGCCTGTCATCCCACATCACAGTCGGCTCTGCAACCCAAGGGGGGCCCTCGACTCGATGGCGTCGGCAACCGTCTGCAGCGGAAGTGGGTCACAGAATTCCTGTCCGCCCCGCATGTCACCAAAGCAGGCACCACGATGCCCGACGTCCTGCACGGTCTGCCTGCGAACGAAAAAGAATCCACTATTCAGGCCCTGACCGCGTTTCTGATGTCCCAGCAGAAACCGTTTCCCACGATCAAAGCCACCGGCGCCAATCCGGTCCCCTACGAATTCTGGAACAAAGGGAATGTGGCGCGGGGCCGCGAACTCTATCACAAAATCGGCTGCGTCGCCTGTCATGAAACCGATGCGGACTACGAACCGGGTGAAACCAAAATTTCGCCCAACGACAAACTGCTGGCTCAGCTCGATCCGGAAGACATCAAAGAGCTCGGACTCGCTGCAGCCGTCCGTCCGGTCAATTCGGTTCCGCACCCGGACCTCACGGCGAAGTACACGCCACAGGCTCTGACGTTCTTCCTGCTCAATCCGGAACAGACGCGTCCCGCCGGTCGTATGCCCCAGTTGAAACTTGCTGCCGTGGAAGCAGCAGACATTGCCGCCTATCTGCTCCGGAATAATCAGCAAACCGGGTCCGCGACAGCTGCTACCAGTAGCGACTCCGCAGAACTGATTGCCGCCGGCAAAATACAGTTCGTCGAACTCAGATGCGTGAACTGCCATCAGGTCAATCAGTTGAAACCGACATTCTCTGCCCGGCCTCTGAACCAGTTACAGGCAACCGCCGCGGCCAGCTGTTTTCACAACCCCCAGCAGAAGATGCCCGCCTATCCTCTGGACGAACTCCAGCAGACGACGATCAAAGAATCTCTCGCCGCTCTGCAGCAAAAACAAAAGCCAGCTGCGGCAAACCAGCTGGCCTTTCAGTTCCTGCAATTCAACTGCTACGCGTGCCACGAGCGCGACAAACAGGGGGGCGTCGGTTTTAACCGGAAACCGTACTTTGAAACCGCCGGTCATGTCGACCTGGGTGATGAAGGTCGGATTCCTCCCACGCTGACAGGCATCGGCTTCAAGCTGCAGAAGGGTTGGCTGTCGAAAGTTCTCAAAGGCAAAGGGGATATTCGCCCGCACATGCACGCCCGCATGCCGATCTTCCCTGGTAAGGAGATTGCAGCGCTACCCAATCAGTTTGAGAAAGTCGATCGTCCACAAAAGCGATCTGAAGCGGATGTCTTCCCTCAACATGCGCAGCTGGCCCCCGCCGGTCGCAGCATGCTGGAGACCGGCTGTATTCAGTGCCACCCGATCCGGGGCGAAAGTATGCCGGGCGTGGTTGGTACGGACCTGGGCGAGGTCACCAGCCGCGTGCATGCCCAGTGGTTTCATGACTTCCTGCTTGATCCCGCATCTCTCAAAGAGCGGACCCGCATGCCGACCTTCTTCCCTGATGGCAAGAGCCAGAACAAGGACGTACTCAACGGGGATGTAGAACAACAGATCGCCGCGATCTGGGCGTACCTCAATGCGGGAGACAAACAGCCGCTGCCGGAAAAGATTCTCGCCGCCAAGTCGAAAAACTACGAACTGATGCCCGACACAAAACCGATCATCCTGCGAACCTTCATGGAAGAGGCGGGTACACATGCGATCGCTGTGGGCTTCCCGCAGAAAGTCCACGTTGCCTTCGACGCCGAACAGGTTCGCCCTGCCCTGGCCTGGAAAGGACGCTTCCTCGACGCACAGGGAACCTGGTTCATCCGCTTTGCTCCTCCTGCAGATCCGCTGGGCGATGCATTGATGCAGTTCCCCGCAGGGCCACCGGTCGCGTTCCTCAAACAGACAGAAGAGGCCTGGCCTGAATCCAAACCGGGAACGAATACGCTGCAGTTCCGCGGCTATCGCATCGACAAGCAGGGCGTACCCACGTTTCTCTACCGCTACCAGGGAATCGACCTCGAAGACCGTCTGGAAGCGACTGCCAGGCAGACACTGAAACGACGGCTGACCATCAAAGGGGTCTCGCAACCAAAGACTGTCGGCGCGCTCTGGTTCCGCGGACTGACGGGGAAGAACCTGAAAACCGTTGATCCGAGCACGCGACAAAACGAAGACGGCCTGCGCGTCTCCGTTACAGCAGCCTTCGCCAAAGCAGGTGAAGAACGAACCCGGGACAAGCTCAGCGAATGGCTGATTCCCCTGCCCCTGACAGAAGACACCACGATTGAGGTGACATACCAATGGTAAAATACATTTTCTGCCTGCTCACACTGCTCTGTCTGACCAGCGGCTTGACCGCGAACAACGCATACGCGGAGAGTGAAGACGATTATTACCGCATCGTCTCCATCATGACCCCCAAAGCGCAGACCGAGTCACGTTCGAAAAACTGGAAGCCGGCCCCCGGTGACCTGGTGCTGGAAGTCAGCGGCATCGCGGTCCTCGACGATCAGCGTATCGCGGTTGCCATCCGCAAGGGGGAAATCTGGATTCTGGACGGCGTCTATGATGAGCCACCCAAAAACGTGACCTACAAACGGTTCGCCACTGCCCTGCATGAGCCGCTGGGACTGATCTGGAAAGACGGTGCGTTCTATACGGTGCAGCGGAGCGAGCTGACGCGGATTCGCGATACCGACGGCGATGGGACCGCCGATGAATATCTGACCGTCGCCAAAGGCTGGGGCGTCACCGGGCACTACCATGAATACGCTTACGGACCGAAGCTCGATCACGAGGGCAACCTGTGGCTGACACTCAATATTGGACTGGGACTGAAAAAAGAACACAAGGCCCGGGCCGTCAAAGATCCAACGCTCGGCTTTGCCCAGGGACGCTGGCGCGGGTGGGGGATGAAAGTCACACCCGACGGAGAACTGGTTCCCGTCTGTGCCGGCATGCGTTCGCCTGCGGGGATCGGCGTGAACCGGGCCGGCGATGTGTTCTACACCGATCAGCAGGGGAACTGGGTCGCCACGAATACGCTGCATCACATGCGCAAAGGGGCTTTCTTTCATCACGTGGAAGCGCTCGCCTCGATGAGTCTCCCGGGCTCACCCATTCAGGGTGTGAAAGAGATTCCCAACGGGCTGCCTTTCCCCGAGGCGATCAAACAGATGCCGCAACTCAAACCACCGGCGGTCTGGTTTCCTTACAAAAAAGCGGGGCAGTCCACAACCGATGTCATGCTCGATAACAGTGGCGGCAAGTTCGGCCCGTTCGATGGTCAGTTTTTTGTCGGCGAATTCACCCAGGCCGCCATCAACCGCGTCTTCCTCGAACAGGTCGATGGCGAATACCAGGGCGCCTGCTTCCCCTTCCGGGAAGGCTTCGCCTCGGCAGTCCTGCGTCTGGCACAGGGAACCGATGGCAGCGTGTTTGTTGGTCTGACCAATCGGGGCTGGAGCAGTCTCGGGACGGCATCCTATGGTTTACAGCGTCTGGTCTGGACGGGTCAAACTCCCTTTGAAATCAAGGAAATGCGGGCGAAACCCGATGGCTTTGAGCTGGTCTTCACGCAACCCGTCGATCCGAAAACCGCGATGGACCCCCGGTCGTATCAGATGAAAAGTTACACCTACACTTACCATTCATCCTACGGCAGCGATGAAATTCTGAACCGGGAACTCCCCCTTGAACAGATCACGGTCTCGGAAGATGGCACCCGGGTCCACCTCAAAGTGAATGGCCTGCGAGAACTGTATGTGCACGAGCTGGTCGCCGCTGGTGTGAAGAACAAATCCGGTCAGTCACTGCTGCACCCACAGGCTTATTACACGCTCAATAAGATCCCGAAAAAGTAAAAGAGATCCTGGAACTACTCGTGGCGTCGACCCTGGCAGCTTCCTGTTGCCTGCAGCAGTATGTTCTATCACGTAGGGGTAGCCCTGTGTGGCTACCCGCAGAGAGTGTCTGTTAGAATTTTGAACTATGAATATCTGAGAAAGCTGCCTTCGTTGCCTGCATAACGGTCGAAACTCGCCAGGCGGGCGGACACACAGGTACCGCCCCTACGACTGATTCCATCACGAGAAGTGCAACCCACATTCAAAATGACAACGATCGCGTTAATTCAGAAAACCGCGTTCGCGTAATTCCTGAATGTTACCCGGGGCACTCTCCCAGACCCGTTCGGCGGCGTAACGCATGATGGCGATGCCTCCCATGCCGGGCGGTGCGCTGAGGATCGCGGTGTGCTCTTCCTCTTCATCGTCCAGCTGTTTATTCAGCTTGTCGACCGCTTCCTCGACGCTGTCGCTGACAATCCGTTCGGGCCCGCTGGTGTTGGAGAACTTCAGATTGGAAAAGCCTGCAGTCCGCGAAAGCAGGAACGCGGCCAGATCCGCCTCCTCCTGCTCTTCAAAAAAGTTACGAAACTCGGGCTCCATCGAATCGGGAGTGATGATCATTGCCCGCGTGATCAGGACTTCCCCTTTGCGGACCTTGACCGTCGCCCCGGGTTCGGGTGCGCCGGTCACCAGGTAATAAGGAAGCTGCTGATCTCCAAACGTAAACAGGGAGAAATTCACGGGACGCTCAATCCGTACTGCAGTCCAGATTTCGAAGAAGCGCTGCTCATCGAACTCGTGAGAAAAATTCATCAGGTTCCAACCGGGGTGAAGAGAATAAAGCGAGTGTGAACTTCAGGATCAAAGTCGGTTCAGCTGACTTTCTTGAGTTTGCTGATCCGGCCCGTCGAGACCCATTCGGTGACAAAAATATTACCCGACTGATCGAAGCAGGCATCGTGGGGATGCACGAAGCGACCTGCTTCCCACTGCTTGGGCTGCGTGCGAATCTTAAAACCATCCAGCACGCGGTTCGTCCAATCCTGATCGTAGCCCAGGTGAGTGATTACCTGGTTCTGTTTATCGAACAGGGTCACCCGGGCATGCAGATCGGAGACCAGCATGATGTCTCCCTGGATGTCGATGTCTGCCGGGAAACTGACTGTGTTGACAAAGCCCAGGTGTTTGCCATCCAGGCTGAAATACTGGAGTCGGTGATTGGCCCGGTCACAGACAGCGATCTTAGGGGTGCCATCGCGGGTGTCGAGCCACATGCCGTGCGGTGTTTTCATTTTGCCCGCATCGGTGCCGCTGCCTCCCCAGAAAAACTCCGGCTTCCCTTCGCTTGTGTATTTGTGAATATAGTGGGAGCCGTAACCATCGCCGACATAAAATCCTCCATCGGGGGCGAAGGCAATGTTGGTGGGACTGTAGCGTTGTTTGGCGTCCTGATAATGCGCGGGCGCAGCGGGGCGTCCAATCTTCCAGACGACTTCTCCAGTGAGACTGGTTTTGGCGACGATGCCATGCTTCACATCAGAGAGATACAGGAATTCCTCGTTGCCTTCCTTACGGACATCAATGCCGTGACCACCGCCGTGATATTCTTTACCGAAAGAGCGGACGAATTTCCCATCGGCGTCAAAGACCACGATGGCATCCAGGGGCGTCTTCGCGCGGGAGCGATGTTTGATATAAATCAGACCGGATTCGTCGACACAGACGCCATGCGTCTCACCCCACTTGATGTGCTTCGGCGTTCCGCCCCACCCGTGCGTGACTTCGTACTGAAACGCGCCTTCACCGACAAGCGGCGGCTTAGTGCCTGCTTTGTCGTCAGCCCCCAGAATCGCGGGAGCAAAAAAACTGCCGGCAACCGCAACTCCGGCGGTTTTCAAAAAAGTGCGGCGGGAATCAATGTGAGCAGAACAAGCGGTGGAACGTTGAGTCATGAGCAGACGACCTGAATCGAGAAAGATTTCTGGCAAAATACGTGAGGTTCACGTAAGACAAGGAGGGCCCATCCACCTGATCTTAACGGACGGAATGTGGTCACCTCAATTGTGGATCGGAAAAAATAGGGTATTCTGACAATGTTCTCCACGCCAGGCTGCTCAGTTTACCGCCAGTCGGGCGGTCCGCCCCCGATTAAGATGGTCTTTCAGCAGTGAATGTGATATGAGACAATTCCGCCGGAAAACGTGTGTTTTCGGTGCTCTGTCTCACGTTAGCAGAATTCAAACTCACTGCTTTCCTGATAAAAGGAAGAGAATCACCATGAACCGGTTGTGTGCCTCAATCTGTTTGTTCACCACCCTGGTCGGTCTGCAGATCGTCGCGCCGCGGGCCCTGTCCGCAGATGAGCGTGCGTCGGCGGACACACCGCTGCGTATCGACTCGGTGCTGGTGACCGTCATCGAGCAGGTCGAAGTCCCCGCGCGGGAAGTCGGGCAGTTAACCAACCTCAGAGTCCGGGAAGGCATGACCATCGAACGGGGCGCCCTGCTGGCCCAGATTGAAGACTCCGAAGCCCGGCTGCTGCTCAAGCAGGCACAACTGGAATATGAAACCGCGCAGCTCAAAGCGGAGAACGACGTCGATCTCCGGTTCGCCCGTAAATCGCATGAAGTGGCGAACGCGGAACTGCAGCGGGCGAAGGACTCGATCCAGAAATACCCGAAGAGTATCTCTAAAACCGAACTGGACCGTCTGCAGTTGACCGCAGAGAAAGCGGAACTGGAAATCGAACAGGCGACCGAAGAAGCGAAGA
Source organism: Gimesia chilikensis (assembly GCF_008329715.1). Taxonomy (GTDB): domain Bacteria; phylum Planctomycetota; class Planctomycetia; order Planctomycetales; family Planctomycetaceae; genus Gimesia; species Gimesia chilikensis. The sequence goes on from NZ_VTSR01000016.1 coordinate 79,636, forward strand.
CCGCGCAACTGGAAGCGAAGCTGAAACAGAACGCAGAAGAGATCGCGGCTTTAGCTGTGGAGAAACGGAAAGTGGTCTCGCCGATTGACGGGATGGTGGTGCAGATCATGACCCGGACCGGGGAATGGGTGCGTCCAGGTGAAACCGTGATGCGGTTACTGAAACTCGATCGTCTGCGGGCTGAAGGCTTGATCAACGTGTCACTGTTGCAGGAACGGGATCTGAAAGATCGTCCCGTGGTGCTGCTGGTCAACCCGGGCACGAAACAGGAGCAGAAGTTCCAGGGCAAGATTTCATTCGTCAGTCCCGAGATCAATGCGGTCAATAACCAGACCCGTGTCTGGGCCGACATTGAAAACCCGGACCTCAAACTGAAACCGGGCATGCGTGCCTCGCTGATCATTCAATAAACTTCCGCGACTGAGAAGGCGGTCCTCCCTGATGTCTATCGGTGCCCAGAACTATTCGAACCAGCCCCTGCACCTGCGAATGCGGGCCGACCTGCAGGTGCAGCCGCTTCAGTTTGGCGGCAAGACGTACTGGGGCATCAAGGATCCGTTTTCGCTCCAGTACTATCAGCTCAGGGACGAGGAATACTTCATCCTCAAACAGCTGGACGGCGTGGCTTCGTTCGAAAGTATCCGCAGGCAGTACGAAAAAAAGTTCCTGCCTCAGAAACTGGAAGCCTCACACCTGCAGGGCTTTTTATCGCGACTGCATGAAGCAGGTCTGATTCTGGCTGATGCCCTCGGGCAGGGTGAAATTCTGCTGGAACGTCAGATACAGAAACAGCAACAGGCCCGGCGGGCCCGCTGGATGAATCCGCTGGCCATTCGCTTCCGGGGCGTTGACCCACATCGACTGCTGACCTGGCTGCAGCCGGTCGCGGCGCTCTGCTTTACTCCCTGGTTTCTGCTGGCGACGCTGCTGCTGTTTGCCTCGGCAGTGACGCTCGTCTTCACACACTTCGATGCAGTTGTCGCCCAACTGCCCGAGTTCACCACCTTTTTTGAAGCGAAGAACCTGGTTCTGCTCGGGGTCAGTCTGGCGCTGGTCAAGATCCTGCACGAGCTGGGTCACGCGCTCGCCTGCCGACACTTTGGCGGGGAGTGTCGCGAAATGGGCGTCATGCTGCTGGCCTTCATCCCCTGCCTGTACGTCAACGTCAGCGATGCGTGGACGATGACGCAGAAGTGGCACCGGATCATCGTGAGCGCGGCGGGCATCCTCGTAGAACTGGTGATCTCATCGGTCTGCGTGTTTCTCTGGTGGTTTACGTATCCCGGTCTGTTTCATTCGCTCTGCCTGAATATCGTCTTCGTCTGCTCGGTGAGTACACTGCTGCTCAACGGCAATCCGCTGCTCCGCTACGATGGCTACTACATTCTGCTGGACCTGGTCGAGGTGCCGAACCTCAGACAGCGGGCCCAGACTATTGTTTCCAACCGCGTGCATCATTTTTTCTTCGGACACAAGGCAGACACCCTGCTCCGCGAACCCCGACGGCTGCGGCGTTTTCTGTTTGCCTACGGGGTTGCCTCGGCGATTTACCGCTGGCTGGTTGTGTTTCTGATTCTGACCGTCTGTTATTATGTACTGGAACCCTACGGCCTGGAAATCATCGCGCAGGTCATGGGAGCCTTCATCTTTTTGGGAATGCTGATCGTGCCCGTCAAATCCGGAATCAAGGAAATTCAGACTTACGCGAACGCGGGTCGCATCGACGGCGGTCGTTTTGTCCGGCGTGCGGCACTGGTCCTCCTGCTCCTGATGGGGCTGCTGCTGATTCCCTTCCCGCACCGTATCTCTGCCCCGGCGTTGATTGAACTGCAGGACGCGAAGCACGTCTATGTCACGTCCCCGGGGTTTGTCGCTTCCATCGCCAGCCCTCAAACCGTGGTCGAACCAGGAGCCCTCATTGCCCGCCTGCAGAACGATCAGATCGATCTGGAAATTCTCAAGCTCAAAGGACAGATCAGCGAACAGCAGATTCGCATCACCACGCTCAAGACGCGTCAGGTCGACGATCCCGATGCCGCCCGCGAACTGCCCACCGCCGAGGAACAGCTGACCGATCTCAAGGACCAGCTCGCACAACGACTCACCGATCAACGCCGTCTCACCCTGACTGCCCCCGTGGGAGGGACTTTGATTCCCGCGCCCCGTACACCCGCACCTGCCGATGCAGCGGAGTTGCCCGACTGGGTCGGCTCTCCCTTCGATGCGGATAACCAGCACTGCTTTCTGAAGCGGGGGACCTGGCTCTGTTCGCTGGGAAATCCCCGCGCGCTGCAGGCCAGCCTGATTGTGGATCAGGAGGACGTCGAGTATGTGCAGGCCGGACAGACCGTGCGGATTCTGCTCGACGAATTTCCGGATCAGGTCATCACAGGCACGATCGACGACATCGCGGAGATCGATCTCGAAGATCTGCACCCCAACCTGATTCACCGGGAAGAGGTGATTACTGAAGTCGATGCCGAGGGCAAGCGGCGACTCAGCAGCACTTCCTACCTGGTAAGGGTCAAACTGGATGTGACAGACGAACAACCCGTGATTCACGCTTCCGGACAGGCCAAAATCGTGGTTGCCCCGGAATCCCTGGGGAAAAAGGCTTATCGCGGTCTGCGCAAGACCTTTCGATTACTGCAATAAACCACACCCTAACACACCCGCTTTTCCTGATTTAACATTCACTATTCTGACAAGATCACCATTTGCAGATTGGTGACCAACTGCTAGAATCCCCCCGAATCTTTGAAGATCTCAGAATTTCAACGTTGAAAATCCAAGCGATATTATGGCCGGAAGCAAGGAGGCGACCCGATGAGCCATTCACCAGCACAACCCTCGACCCCTTTAAACATTGTGGTACTTGCCGGCGGGGAATCTGCCGAAAGTGACATCAGCCTGAAGAGTGGCGAGAATGTGTCGCGCGCGTTGACTGCGCGAGGACATCAGGTGGTGACGGTCGATCCTTCCCTGGTCGATCTCGAAACCTATGACTGGTCGACCTGCGACGTCGTGTTCCTGGCATTGCACGGAACCTACGGCGAAGACGGCACCATCCAGGCCACACTCGAACGTTTAGGTGTTCCATACTCCGGTTGCGATGCTCCCACTTCCAAGCTGGCCTTCAGCAAGTCGGCCTCCAAGGAACGTTTCATACAGCAGAATGTGAGCACGCCTTCATACGTATTGATTCACGAATCAGACGATGCCCAGCGCATCGAACAGCATGCCCGCAGCATGGGTTATCCACTGGTGGTCAAGCCGGATGCCCAGGGCTCCAGTCTCGGGGTGACGATTGTCAAATCGCCCGAAGAACTGCCGCAGGCGCTGTCCCGCTGTTTTCATTATGACTCTTTCGGCATTATGGAGTCGGCAATCGCGGGTACAGAATGGACCGTCAGCCTCGTGGACGACGACGTGCTGCCTTTGATTCAGATCGAAACGCCTCACGAATTCTTCGACTACGAAGCCAAGTACCTGGAAGACTCGACTCAGTATCACTTCGAGTTCCAGCAGCCCACGAACGTGATTCAGTCGATCATTAAAACGGGCGTCGGTGCCTGCCAGGCACTGGGAACGAGCGGCATCGTACGGGTCGATATCCTGCTGGATCGCTTTCAGCAGCCCTGGGTACTGGAAGTGAATACCATTCCCGGATTCACCGACCATTCGCTGGTCCCCAAAGCGGCCGCTCAGGCGGGTCTCGACTTTGGTGAATTGTGCGAACGGGTCCTGCTCAGCCGCCTGGCGAAAGCCACCACCCGCCCGCAAAACTGATAAAGTTTACCCAGACGGCCTGTGCCCAGCGGGAATTCTGACTTTTCTGTGGTGTGCCACAACTCGCGCTGCTTGAGATTGCGATAATGTTAATGCAGGGGACGGTGCGCTGAGGTTGCGTCGCGCGCACCAGAATGGAACACATCAATCAGAGCTCATGAGTCGCAAAGCATCTAAAAAGAAGCCGACGAAGAAAAAAGTCCCGGCTAAAAAACAGGTCGCAGAGATCGAAGAAGAAGAGGAAGTGCTGGACGAAGAACGGTCTGCGCTGAGCCCCGCGCGACTGGTCCGCCTGCTGTTTCGTCCCAAGGTGCTTTTGATTCTGGCGGTGGGAATTACCGTCTGGTTCTTTTCGCAGAAGCTCAAGGATCAGCTCCCCGATCTGGCAGAACAGGAACAATACCAGATTGAAACCCGCAGTCTGTCGCTGATTCCCGCCCCTCCCCACTACGTCCCCATTGATCTGGTCGATCAGGTGATCAAACGCAACCAGCTGCCTGAGAAGGTCTCGCTGCTGGATCGGGATCTGGTCATAAAGGTTGCGGAAGCATTCCAGAAACATCCCTGGGTCCAAAAAGTCGTCTCGGTTCGCAAGACGAGTACGGTTGAAGTCGAGCTGCAGTTCCGTAAGCCGGCAGCGATGGTGGAATTCAAACAGCGTCTGTTACCCGTCGACAACGCGGGCGTCCTGCTGCCTCCCGAAGACTTTTCGGTCTCCGATGCCCGCCGCTACCCGGTGATTACCGGCGTCGAATCGGTTCCCGCCGGCCCTCCTGGAAATGCCTGGGGCGATGTCACCGTCACCGGTGCTGCCCAGCTGGCCGAAGCACTTTCGCCGCACTGGAAGGAACTGGAAATCGTCGCGATCGCCGCGCCTCCCCGCCTGAGCGAAGCGAGTACGCTGGACGATCTGATCTTCCGGCTGATCACCGCAGGCGGTTCGGAGATTGTCTGGGGTCGGTCTCCCAAAAGCCAGCGACGGGGAGAGCTCCGCGTCGATCAGAAGATCGGCAAGCTGGAAAAATACCATCGGGATTACGGCGGGTTTGATCGGCCACACGGTCCGTATGAAATCGACATTCGGCACTGGCAGGAAATTTCCCGCCGCCCGCTTCGCCAGCAGAGTCACCGCCGAACTTTGATGCGCCGCTGAATCTCAGCTGACTGCAGTGCCTGGCGCTCTCTCCCGTTCTGACAGCAGCGATTCGCACATCGATCTCCCAGTGCCGTTTTCCTGTTCTATTAAAGAATCTGGGAAAAAATCGTGGAAAACCGATTTCAACTCATTAGATTGATAGGGATCTGCATCTTGCAAGCGCGCTGATTTTGACCAGGCTGCCTATGAGGAGAAAGCCATGACTGAAGACGCCATCGTTCAGGAATACCGGGAACAGGGGTTTGTGCACATTCCCGAATTCTATTCTGCCGAACAGCTGGCCGAGATCCGTGCCGCGGTTGATCGCTACAACCGGGAAGTGGTTCCCGGAGTGCCTGAGAACGATGTGGTCCTTGAAGCGGATGGCACCGCGATACGCAACTGCTGGCGGATGCAGATCCACGATCCGTTCTTCGCGGAACTTCCGCAAGCAGCACAACTGCAACCCCTGATCGCTGCCCTGGTCAACGGCACGCCACTCTGCATGGGAGTGGAGACGTTTAACAAACCGGCGAAAGTCGGCTCGGGTGTACCGCCGCATCAGGACAATGCCTACTTCTGCCAGGAGCCGCCGGACGTGCTTACGGTCTGGGTCGCCCTGGATGAGGTGACGCCGGAAAACGGACCGGTGCAATACGTGGGTGGTTCGCATCAGGCAGGTCTGCAGATACATACGCCGTCAGGTGTCAAAGGGAATTCGTTCGGTCTGGCGGAAGACGTTGATGCCGCAACAGCAACGCCGGCACTGCTCAAAGCCGGTGATGTACTGATCCATCACTGTCAGACCATTCATTTCAGCGATCCCAATGTCAGCGATCATCCGCGGCTCGGTCTGTTGATGGTCTTTCGAGGTGAACACACACAGGATTCGCCTGAAATGAAAGCCGCTTATCAGAAGGCACGGGCCCTGATGGAGTCGCAGGCAAGCTGATCCGGCTGTATTTCCCGCTTCTGGCCTCTGGGCAGGTGTTCAAATTGTCTCCAGTGGTCGGTTCTGCGTCAAAAGAGACCGATTCGGGAAGAATTCGGGAATCTACGTTACTTTCCGGTGATTTAAAGTGACTTCCGTACCCCGTTCTGCTTGATTTTCCCTGTTTTGACGCTTAGATAAGTGGTTACCTTTCATAATTCCGTTCTGAGAGGAAGCGATTGGCCGTTTGTTGACTTCAAAAAAACAGCACCCTAAAATCGCTAACTTAGCATTGTTTAATAATTCGACTTCAAGACACAGGGAGAGAATCGAATCTACGCTCCTGAAAATTCAGGTCGTTGATTAGCATTTTTCGGTTCTTATTTCGCTCGCCAAATAAAGCAAAGGGGAATGACAACGATGAGTGACCAGGCTAACGAAAACATTGAAAGTGTTCTTCAGGAAACTCGATCATTTCCGCCGCCAGCCGAGTTCGTCGAACAGGCCAATATTTCGAGCAAAGAACAGTACGAAGAGCTCTGGAACCGGGCCAAAGACGATCCGGCCGGTTTCTGGGGCGATCTGGCTCAGGGACTGGAATGGTCTCAGCCTTATGATCAGGTCCTCGAAGGTGAGATGCCCGAGACCAAATGGTTCACGGGCGGGAAGATCAACGCTTCGGTCAACTGCATCGACCGTCACCTCGACAGCTGGCGGAAAAACAAGGCCGCTATCGTCTGGGAAGGCGAGCCGGGCGATACCCGCGTGCTGCGTTACCAGGACCTGTACCGCGAAGTCTGCAAGTTCGCGAACTGCCTGAAGAAGCTGGGCGTTGAGACCGGCGACCGCGTCACCCTGTATATGCCCATGGTTCCCGAACTGGCGATCGCCATGCTGGCCTGCTCCCGCATCGGGGCGACACACTCGATCATCTTCGGCGGTTTCAGTGCCGACGCCATCGCTGACCGCAACAATGACGCCCAGGCCAAACTGGTCATCACCGCCGATGGCGGCTGGCGTCGTGGTAAGAATATTCCGCTCAAAGAAGCCGTCGACCAGAGCCTGGAAAAATCACCCAGCGTGGAAAAGGTCGTGGTTTACCGTCGCACCGGCTGTGAAGTCGATATGGTTCCCGATCGCGACTACTGGTGGCACGATCTGATGGAAGACGTTTCCGCAGAATGCGATCCGGTGGAACTCGACAGCGAACACCCGCTGTTCATCCTTTACACTTCCGGAAGTACCGGTAAGCCCAAGGGCGTGCAGCACTCCACCGGCGGTTACCTGCTGGGAACGATGATGACCTCCAAGTGGGTTTTCGACCTCAAAGAAGACGACACCTACTGGTGTACCGCCGACATCGGCTGGATCACCGGTCACAGCTACATCGTCTACGGTCCGCTGGCCAACGGTGCGACCACCGTGATGTACGAAGGGGCTCCCAACTGGCCCGATGAAGGTCGCTTCTGGGAGATCATCGAAAAGTACCAGGTCAATATCTTCTACACGGCCCCGACCGCGATTCGTGCCTTCATCAAATGGGGCGACGAATGGCCCAACAAGTACGATCTCTCCAGCCTGCGTCTGCTGGGAACCGTGGGTGAGCCGATCAACCCCGAAGCCTGGATGTGGTATCACACCGTCATCGGACAGGAACGCTGCCCGATCGTCGATACCTGGTGGCAGACCGAAACCGGCGGCATCATGATGAGCCCGCTGCCCGGTGTCACCGCGACCAAGCCCGGCAGTTGTACGACTCCCCTGCCCGGCGTTGTGCCTGATATCGTGACTGCAGAAGGCGAAAGCCTGGGCGACAACCAGGGCGGTCTGCTCGTAATGCGTCAACCCTGGCCACACATGCTGCGAACCCTGTACGGCGACCACGAACGGTTCAAAGACGTCTACTTCAGCACCATTGAAGGTTGTTACCTGGCCGGCGACAGTGCCCGCCGCGATGAAGACGGTTACTACTGGATCATGGGTCGTATCGACGACGTGATCAACGTTTCCGGTCACCGTCTGAGCACGATGGAAGTTGAAAGCGCCCTGGTGGCACATCCCAAAGTTGCGGAAGCAGCCGTGGTTGGTTTCCCCCATGAAATCAAAGGGGAAGGCATCTGCTGTTTCGTCACCCTGACGACAGAAGATGGCAGCGATGAGTTGAAAAACGAACTCAAACAGCACGTGCGAACTCAGATCGGCGTGGTCGCGACACCGGATGAAATCCGCTTTGCCGCCGCACTGCCGAAAACCCGCAGTGGTAAAATCATGCGACGTCTGCTGCGTGACATCGCCGCTGGTCGCGAAAGCGTGGGCGATACCACGACGCTGGAAGACTTCAACGTCATCGCGAATCTGAAACAGAAAGAGGACTAAGACTCGCGGACTCAGGTCCCCGTTATCTATAATGTGCCCTGCGGCACAAAACCAATTTTGCAGGATGGTCGCTTTCGGCCATCCTGCTCTTTCTTTATATACCGGCTTTTACACTGGAAAAAGAGGCACTCTGATGGCAGATGATCAACTTTCTCAACTGTTTGAACTGGTAAAACAGGGAACGCTCTCTGTGGAACAGGCGGTCGAGCAGGCGGAGAGCCAGGGACATCATAAATCGGGAATGCTCTCTTCCGCGAACATCGACCTCGATCGCAGTTCCCGCTGCGGTTATCCCGAAGTCATCTACTGCGAAGGCAAGACGTCCACCGCGCTGGTTGAAATCTTCACGCTGCTGCTCGAATCAAAACAACGCTGCCTGGGCACACGGATTTCCGAAGAGCAGGCCGAGACCGTACTCAAGCAGTTTCCCCAGGCGATCTACAACCAGGTGGCGCGGACCATTCGCATCCCGGAAAAAGAAGCTGCTTTCGACGAAGAGTTGACCAAGGGCAAAATCACGGTGCTGACCGCAGGCACCAGTGATCGTCCCGTCGCGGAAGAGGCGATGGAAACACTGATCTGGATGGGCTACGAGCCGGACCTGATTGTGGATGTGGGCGTCGCTGGACCGCATCGCCTGATCGAACAGTTACCCCGCATTCAGAACGTTTCGGCCATCATTGTGGCTGCCGGAATGGAAGGGGCGCTCCCCTCGGTGGTCGGTGGCTGGGTCTCCTGCCCGGTGATCGCGGTGCCGACGAGCGTCGGTTATGGCGCGAGCCTGGGCGGCCTGACGGCGCTGCTCGGCATGCTCAACAGTTGTGCCGCGAATGTGACCGTGGTTAATATCAATGCAGGCTTCAAAGCCGGTTTCATCGCCGGTCTGATCGCCGACCAGCAGCGTACCTCCTCCGAAAGTTGACCCCATAACGAGAGACTCCCGCCATGCTGAATCTGTCCCCCCGTACTCTGCTCTGCGTTCTGCTCATCCTATTGGGCAGCTGTCTGTCAGGATTCCCGACACACGCGGCAGATGAGAAACCGGCCCTGGATCCGATCGTGCGGGTTGTTGATCTGAACGTGGGTGAAACGACGACCGTCACGCTCGGCAATGGAGAACAGGTCAAAGTCAAACTCTGTGATCTCAAGGAGACCCGCGACCCGATTCGCAACGCGGTGCGCAGTGCGATTGTCACCGTAGAAGTAGACGGCGAAACCATCGAGCTGGAATCGGGCATGTATAATCTGCCACAGACGATTGGCAAAGTGCAGATCGACTGTTCGATTACCAGCGGTTACAACTCCAACGGCACGCCGTCATTCTGGGGGCTCGACAAAGATGCCCGGCTCCGCCTGTGGCCGAATGGTTCGCCGCTGCTCAAACCAGGTTCATTTATTTATCCCGTCGATCAACGCTGGTTCGCCACGCGCACCTGGTACGACAATGAACCGGTAGACGGCGGCCATGAGATCCTGCCGAAGATTTACTATCACAGCGGTCTGGATATCGGCGGTGCTGAAAAACTGACGCGGGTCATCGCGGCCACCGATGCGATCGTGGTCTCTTCCGGAACGGACGTGCTGGACGGTCACAAAAAAGATACGCCGGTGAAACCGCGGTATGACGTCGTCTATCTGCTGGACGCCCGGGGCTGGTATTACCGTTACAGCCACCTTCACAAAATCAACGATCGCATCCGCCCGGGACGACTGATCAAACAGGGCGAAGAGATCGGTATCCTCGGAAAGAAAGGGGCCAGCGGCGGCTGGTCGCATCTGCACTTTGAAATCAAAAGCCGCCAACCATCGGGCAAGTGGGGCACCCAGGCAGGTTACGCTTTCATCTGGGAAGCATACCGTAATCAATACCAGCCCAAACTGGTCGCGAACACGCGTCGCAAACACATGGTCCTGCCGGGTAACACGGTCACTCTGAGCGGAGTACAGTCCTACAGTGTGAATTCCAGCATCGTTGATTACGAATGGATCTTCAGTGACGGCACGACCACCCGGGGCCCTGCGATCGAACGCAAATATGACTCTCCTGGTATTTATTGTGAAACGCTTAAAGTCACCGACGAAGCGGGGAACGTCGATTATGATTTCGCGGAAGTCATGGTCCTCGATCCCAAAGACAAAGAACATTACGTGCCCCGGATTCATGCGAGCTACTGGCCTTCGCTCAAGAACAAAGTGGGGGAGCCGATCACTTTCAAGGTCCGGTCATTCAACAATACTTTCGGCGAAGAGGTCTGGGACTTCGGTGATGGCACACCTGAAGTCCGGGTCAAATCAGACGGCAATGTGAACCCGCTGAATGAAGATGGTTACGCGATCACAAAACACACGTATCAGAAACCCGGCGATTACCTGGTGAAGGTGGAACGCAGCCGCGAGGATGCCGTGAAAGCAGAGACGCGGTTACATGTGCGCGTGGAACCGTAAGCGGATTTCATCAGAACGTCTTGTGGGTGGTCCCGGATAAAATCCGGGATTGCCGCAGGCAACAGGAGGTAGCAGAGTGCACGGTGGATAGTGAATCGACGCACCTGATGTTGTCTGATCCAGATTGATTGGCAGATCAATTCTAACTTGCAGGCCAGATCTGCGACCTCCTGCTCGCTCCGCTCGGCACGAATTGCATTCGTGCCCACCCTTTCCCTCATGATCAATTCAGAGACTGCAATCGCATTCCCTGCTGGCAATTGACTCCCTGCAGATTTACAATGGACGGGAGCTTCCTCGAACTCGAAATTCATCCCTTTAACATACCTGCCGGGAACCTGCCTGCCATGAACGCGCACCTGCTGCCCCTGTGTCTCAGCCTGTTAACCCTGATCTCCCTGCCCGCTGCTGTGGTCTCCGCTGCCGATGAGAAAACGGAACCGTCGACCGTTGATTTCAAAGGGAAAGTCGCCCAGCGGCTGGAGTCACTGAAAAAACAACCGGCGCTGATTCACTCGGCCCTGGGTGTCACTCGCCAGGAGACGCCGATTCCCTGCGTGTTCTCTGCCGATGATCTGAACTTTGAAACAGACAAAACGCGCGTCCTGCTGATCGGGGGACTGGACGGTTCACAGACATCCGTCGATGCGGTGATCGATGCCGTCAACTGGTTTTATGGATCCGAAGCAGCAGCACCGCTGCGGAAACAGTTCTCACTTTCAGCGGCCCCGATTGCCAATCCGGATGGCTGGGCACTGCAACAGGGAGCGAAAAATGCCTCCGGCGGCGATCCGACCAGAGGTTACCCGCCGCAGGGACCCGCCTATCACGATGCTCAGAAACCGGAAGTTCAATACCTGTGGCGGTGGATCGGCATGCATGCCCCGGATCTGGTGGTTGATGTCCGCGCAGGTCAGCAGCCACAGTGGTTCATCCCGAAAACCGCTCGCAAAGAAGTGCGCGGACTGCAGTCGCAGTTGTCACCTGTGCAAACCGCGAACGCCGACTGGGAACTGGCTGCCGCTCTGAATACCGAGTCCCCATCTCTGATCGGCCAGATCCCTGCCCTGGGTCTGGAAGTCTCAACTCAAGAGAAGTCTGCGTTCCTCCCCACACTGCTGAAGGTACTTAAGGAAACATCGTTTCCAGCGCCCTCTCCCGCGCGTGAGGAACTGATTCAGCGCCAACAGCGGACGCCGATCCAGGTTGCCACACAACTCTCGAAAGTGTACGGCAACGATCTGGGACGCCTCTCGTATCTGCCCGTGCTTTCACTCATTAGCCAGATTCGACTGGGTGAACTGACGAACGACCAGAGTCGGCTGCCTCACGTCGAGAAAATCACACAGGAGTATCTGAAGAAGAATCCTCAGCCCCTCGAAAACAAAGGGGGCGGCTCGGTCATCGCCGGGCACCTGCTCTTTTCCGAGCTGACCAAAGCAACCGGCAACCGGGATTACCTCAAGTACGCCCAACAGGCGGCGGATCTGGGCTTTGATGCGCAAGGTAAGATGAAAGAGTCGATGCCGCACCATGTCGAGATGAGCGATGCGGTCTTCATGTCATGCCCGATTCTCGCTGTTGTGGGTCGGCTGACCGGGGACCCGAAATACTACGACATGGCCATGAAACACTGGCGCTTCATCCAGAAACTGGATCAGCGACCGGACGGCATCTATCGAAATTCTCCCCTCAGCGATGCCGCCTGGGGTCGTGGAAATGGTTTCCCAGCGCTGGGACTGGCGCTGGTTTTGAGTGAGTTGCCCGTGCATTCGCCGTTGCGGGAACAGTTCGTGGAAGGACATCGTCAGCACCTGGAGGCGCTCAGCAAACATCAGGATCCGACGGGCATGTGGCACCAGGTAATCGATCATCCGGAAAGCTACCGGGAAATGACATCCACCTGCATGATTACCTTCGCCATGATTCGTGGCGTACGGGAAGGCTGGCTGGACGAAAGCGTCTATACGCCTCTCATCGAGAAAGCCTGGGAAGGGATCAAAACCCGGGTCGCGCCGAACGGAACGCTGGTCGATGTCTGCACGGGCACGGGCAAACAGAAGAACCTCCGCGGTTATCTCGATCGCATGGCGATTCTCGGTAATGACGCTCGCGGCGGGGCGATGGCCTTTATCGTCTCCAACGAAATGGCACAGTGGCTCAACGAACGGGCCAACGCCGCTGAGCAGAAACAGGATTAAGCGTTCTCTGCGGATGATGATACTTTGAAGCTCAACCTGGAATGCGCACTACAGGAATGATTAAACAAGACCTCTGAGTTCCTCCGAAAGGACTGTCATGATTTCACGATTCTCTGTTCTGCTGTTGTTTGTACCTGCACTCGGGATGCTTTCGCTCAGTGTGACGGAAGTCCAAGCGGAACAGGCGGCGCTGCGTGCCGGAGCCGCGATGATCGACATTACCCCCGAGCCCGGCGTTTCACTGGACGGCGTGATTTCCAAGAATGGCCCCGTGACAGGAGTGCATGACCGGATCTATTCCCGCGCGCTGGTCCTCGATGATGGAAACACGCGGGTTGCGATCTGCGTAAACGACCTCTGCATGGTCGAGCGGAGTTACTTCGACCAGGTCAAGCAGATCGTGTTTAAGAAGACCGGACTGCCCGCGAATCGAATGCTGATGACCAGCACGCACACACATGCGGCACCCCGCGTTCCCTATGGTCGCGCAAGTGAGCAGGACGATGTCTACTATCAGGCGCTGATCCAGAAGATGGCCGAGGCGATCATCACCGCCGAGCAGAATCTCGCGCCGGCCCAGATTGCCTGGGGCTCCTTCGATGCTGGTAAATATGCAGCGTGTCGACGTTTTCTTGCAGAGAAAGGGAGCGTCTCACTGAATCCGTTTGGTGTCGCGGGGGAGCAGATCAAATCGGTTTCAGGACGCAGCAAACAGATCATTCAACCCGCGGCTGACATTGACCCTCAGTGTTCGATCCTCTCCGTGCAACACGCTGACGGTACTCCGCTGGCAGTGCTGGGTAATATGAGCATTCATTATTGTGGCGGCTACAGGAAGGGAGAGATCAGCGCCGATTACTTTGGTGCGTACGCGAAATATCTCGCGGAGAAGCTGAAGTCGAGCGGATCCCATCCCCCGTTTGTGGGCATGCTCTCCAACGGCACCAGCGGGAATGTGGGCGCGGTGATGAAACAGGACAAGCGGAAGTATCAGCCGTTCGAATGGATTGACGAATCGGGAAAGCAGTTCGCCGAACAGACCATCAAGGTCCTGGCACAGTTGCAGTACCAGCGCAAGATTCCAGTGGAGATGGTCGAGCGCGAAATTGAACTGGCGATTCGTAAGCCGGATGAGGAACGCCTCGCCTGGGCACAGGAGATCCTGGCGAATCCGAAACAGAAAACCGTACATCCCTGGTCGAAAATATACGCGACCGAAGCGGTCGAACTCAACAAGTACCCGGCGACGGAAACCATCAAGCTGCAGGCCATTCGCATCGGCGATCTGGGTATCGTCAGCTTGCCTTGTGAAGTCTTTACCGAAACCGGGCTGGCGATCAAAGCGGGCAGCCCTTTCGGTGCTACCTTCTCCATGGAACTGGCTAATGGATCGAGCGGTTATCTGCCCACACCCACACAGCATGCGTTAGGCGGTTACGAAACCTGGCCCGCGCGGAGCAGTTACCTGGAGATCGAAGCCGAGACCAAAATCCGACAGACGGCCCTGGAGCTTCTGCGTGAGTTACACAACTGAGTTGCGACGCTTAGCGGTCGAGCCAGCTGCTGAGCGTGACGGGCAGTTTCTTGATCATCCCGTCACGAAGCAGTTCGACTTGTACCACATCGCCGGCTGATTTCCCCCCAATCAGTTTCACGAGGGCATCGAAGTTCTCGACTGGCTTGTCGTCGAACTTGAGGATGAAGTCTCCCGAGCGGATCCCCGCCTTCTGAGCGGCCAGACCATCAGAGACTTCGCCGACCAGGCAGCCCCCCTGGTCCCGGATGCCGGTCATGTGGGTGATGCCCAGCATGGCATCACTGTCGCGGGTCTGGAACTGAGTCGCGGGGAGTGCCCGCATCAGATCTTCCAGTGCAAGGTCCGGAAGAGGATGTCCTTTGATGAGATACAGCACCGGAAACTTCCGAACCCGCTTGATGAACCGCAGGCCGTCTTCGCCTCCGGTCCACTTGGAGCCCAGGGCCACATAGCGTACCTGTCCGGGTTCCACGCTGCCGCCCGGTGCTGTCCTGGCGATGTCTTCGGGCGTCCAGAGTTTGACCGTGCCACCCATTTTTGTGATTTCACGGACGGCCCGTTTTTCCCGAATGTCGGCGTGCCGGTCGATGGCTTCTTCGGCGCGAATGGCGACCGAAGGATTTTTCGCCTTCGTGAGTTTCTCGAGTGCGTCTTCGGCAGGTCCAACCGAATTAGCTTTCCCCAGAATGTAGACCTGTTCGATCACGAGGATCGCGCGGACCGCGGCTTCGAGACTGTCCCCCTGGGTCACCTTGAGCAGTGGCGGCACAACCTGTTCGCCAAACTTAGGCAGTTCCCGGGTCGCTTTCTGGCGGGCCTGATAGTCATCGCTCTGGAGATCGAGAATGTAGTCAACGGCCTGTTGCGGCAGCGCTGCTGTTTCTTTTTCCTGTGAGTACGCAGGCGAACCGGTCGTGAGCAATGACAGGGCCAGTGCTCCCGCGAGCAGGGTTGCGAAACATGATTTCATCTGGTTTGTACCTCTGGAATTAAGTGCGTCTTTTCAAGGGCGACTTCATTCCATTTTCGAACAAACCAGAGTGGAAATCAATACGAGACTTTATCAGAGCACCCGGAACAGGCGTTATTCTGCCTGTTTGAGAGTTTCCATCATCAGGCCGGGGCGATCGGTGGTGATACCGGTAATCCCCATCTCTACCAGCTTTTTCGCATCTTTGACGTCGTTGATGGTCCAGACGAAGACAGGCAGGCCGGCGGCTTCCGATTTCTGAATAAAATCGGCGGTCAGAAACCCGTTATAGCCGACATCCAGGCCATCCAGGTTCGCTTCTTTGGCTTTGCGGATGTAGTAGTCGGCGTTGTGTTCCCAACGGCGGGTGACCTTGTTCTGCTTGACTTTGAAGACCCAGTAGGCTTTGAGCTCGGGCATTAATTGCTTGGCCTTGCGCATCGTGTCGTAGTCGAAACCAATCAGTGCCGTCTGGTCGGCTGCTTTGCCCGACGCTTGCAGATCGGCTTTGAGCTGCGGCAGAACTTCGGGGCCGCATTTGATTTCAATGAACAGCCGCTTGCCTGCGGGGATCGTTTTCAGGATCTGCGGGAGGGTCGGAATCCGCTCGTTGCGGTATTGAGCATTCTTCCAGGCACCGACGTCCAGAGTCTGGAGTTCTGCCAGCGTCTGTTCTGCCACATCCTTATTGCGTCCGCCGATCCGCTTGGTGGTCTTGTCGTGGAAGGCGACGATCTTACCATCGCTGGTGAGATAGATGTCGATCTCGACGGCATCCGCGTTGCGTTTCCAGGCCAGATTCACAGAGGAGAGTGTGTTCTCCGGGGCATCAAATGAGGCACCGCGGTGTCCCACAATTTCGACGGCTGAGAGGGGATTTGCGGCTGACACGAGAGTTAATCCTGCACAGAAAACGAGAAAACACACGGAACGCATCGACGACATCTGATCTGATCTCCACAAAAATAAGCAAACAGCGGTAAGGGGTTTTGATCCATCGTCAGTTATATAGAAGCATATTAACGACTTGTAAAGAAACGATGAAAACCGGAAAGTGACCGCGGGAGGCCGCCGTGGTAGCTTCTGTTCAGAAGCGAATCCCGCTGCGAAGCGAAATAACGGCTGACAGATTCGGGCCATTCCTTGACGACTGGCAGTATCACTTCTAAACTCGCTTTTTGCAAACAATCTTTGAGAAAGATCAGATTTCCCGCGATCTCTCGTTTGCTTCGTCTGATATGAAATTCTTCCAGGGAGCTGCACAGGTGCAAATTCAGGTCAACGGCGAACCCCGCGAGGTTCCCGATGCTTTTACAGTGGCTGAACTGCTGGCCCAGCTCGAACTGCAGCCCCGCTATCTGGCTGTTGAACGGAACCTGATCCTGATTCCCCGTGAAGAACATGCCAACTGTCAGCTGGAGGCCGGGGATCGTCTGGAAATCGTAACGCTGGTAGGCGGTGGATAACTATTATGGCAACAATTGGCGATACCGAATCGGCCCTGGTACTGGGCACACATCATCTGAACTCCCGACTGATCGTCGGCACGGGTAAATACACCACGTACGAACTGATGCAGGAAAGCCTGGAAATCAGCGGTGCGGAAGTGATTACCGTCGCCGTGCGTCGCGAGCGATTGATCGACGCCGACGGCCGGAACATTCTGGACTTCATCGACCTCGACAAATACACGATCCTGCCGAACACCGCCGGCTGCTTCTCTGCAGATGATGCCGTACGTGTCGCGCGGATGGGACGCGAAATTCTGCGGGGCCTCGAAAACCCGGGAGCCGACTGGGTCAAAATTGAAGTTCTGGGTGATACGAAAACCCTGCTCCCCGACCCGGTCGCCACACTCGAAGCGACAAAACAACTGGTCGATGAAGGCTTTTCGGTGCTCTGCTATTCCACCGACGATCCGATCACCGCGAAGCGTCTGAAGGACGCGGGGGCGACCTCGGTCATGCCGGCGGGCAGCCCGATCGGCAGTGGTCAGGGAATTCTGAACCCGAACAATATCCGCATCTGTCTGGAGTACCTCAAAGAGGACGACCCGGACTATCCGGTGATTGTCGATGCGGGCGTGGGAACCGCCAGCGATGTGACGATCGCCATGGAACTGGGTTGCGACGGCGTGTTACTCAATACGGGTATCGCCGGCGCGCAGGATCCCGTCCGCATGGCCCGGGCCATGAAAAACGCGATCGAAGCCGGCCGCGACGCTTACCTGGCGGGACGCATTCCCCGCAAGCTCTACGCCACGGCCTCCAGTCCCGAAACCGGGATTATTGCGCCAAAGGCTTAATTTCCCTGGTCGATTGATTCTTACCGACCGGTTTGATTTTGCGGTCCTGCTTGCGGGACTGCTCTTTCTGCCAGGGGGGCTGACGTTCGGCTGAGATCACAACCTTGATCTGATTCAAACCGGCGATTCCCCCCGTCTGGCCTGAGGTACGGACGACTTTCCAGCTGGAAGTCGCATCCATCACGCCCCCTTCACCCAGTGCGCGATTGAGTTTTGCCAGCGCGGTTGAGAGGGCTTCTTCAAACGACCCTTTCGAAGAGACGCCGGTAAACGTTCTGCGAATCGGCTCCATTTCGTGCCCCTGGTCAAAGTGGATGACTTTGACACCCTGGTTCTTACCATGTACGCGAACTCCTTTGACCCAGGCGGGCAGATCGGTCCAGACATCCGAGGCTTTGACCTCCGAAATGACCGTAATCGCGATGCCGGTCGGCGGTTTGGCCTTGAGATAATAATCCTGAATGCCGTCTTCGGGAGGTTTGACATACACGGCTCGATCGAGATGCACGTCGGTGTAACCGCCGGTGGGAACCTCACCCACCACATCCAGGATCAGCGTGGGCGGTTTGGATTTCTGCAGCTGGTGTGAGACACTCAGAATTTTCTCGACGGTGATGGCTTCAGACTTCGATTTTTTCTTGTCTGCCTGTACCAGCGAAGTGCTGGCCCAGACGCAGGCGACTGCCAGCAGAACGATTTTGACTTGCTTCGTAGACTTCATCGGACTCCCTCCAGGTTAGAAATGGTCAAGGGAACATGCAGAGCGACTAATTCCCTGCGACCCGCGGTCTGTATGACGCAGGCCACGCCGCTCCTGTTCCCGGAGATCGAACAATCTCCCGTCAGCCCGGCTGTTTGCCTGCTACAGATTCGCTATCTTGCCTCGATAACCTTCCACTGGTCTTCGGTGGAAAAAGGATCGATGAGTTGTGCCAGCCCTGCATCGGCCAGTTCCTGTCCGGAGACGAAGCGTCCGGGGCGCGTCCAGCGATCGAGAACGCTCTGTCGGCAACCAAACAGCTGTGCCTGGAGACGATCGAAATCGGTTTCCAGTACTTTAAAATGTCGTGCCCACTCTGCGGCTTCTTCGAGGCGAACCTCGTCTTCGCTCTGCCAGCGAATCGGATGAAACAACAGCGTGGTGTATGCGGTCACGAAGCGGTGTTTACAGGCGGCAAACGGCAGGATCGCAGCGGAAGAGCATTCGCCCAGTGCCACGCCAGCCACATTAAGCTGCCTGAGACGGATCAGGCTGGCCAGTGTCAGGCCGGCATAGACCGAACCGCCGGGGGAGTCGAAGTAAATCGTCCCTCGACTGCTACGCGGGACGTCCACCAGCCTGGCCACCAGATCGGATTCCTTGTCTCCCAGATCTCCCGAGAGTGAGATTTCCCAGTCCGGCTCTTTATCCTGAGGCACAAAACTGCGGAGTGAACGTGCTTTCTCGGGATAAGATTTCAGATTGGATTCTGTACTTGTCCGTCTTCGTTTCGTCATTATTCTAAAAAGTCTTCAAGCTGAGAGCCCACAAATTCAACATGTCGCAAGTTATCTAGAATAACAGATTAAAAGTGTGATTCGCAAACTGTGTTTCCCCTCAGTTCGAGAAAAAACCGCTGAAATTGCCCCTGCGACTTGGCGCAGTCACACCGTTCAGGACACAATAACTGACAGTAATTAACAAACCGTTCAGGAATGACTGTTTTTTGAGGAAATTTCGCTGTGAAAACCGTGTTAAGCATACTCTGTCTGTTTGTCGGCCTCTCGACCGCTGTGGGTGCCGCAGAAGGTACCGTCGACATCAAGAAAAATGGAAGCAAATTCAGTGTCACCATCGATGGGAAACCGTTTGCGACCTACAACACCAGTGCCGACCTGCCTAAGCCGTTCTTCTCGCCGGTCCGCGCTGCTGACGGCACCGTAATTACCCGTTCGCTCGTCGATCCCGAAGATCACCCGCACCACAAAGGGATCTGGGTAGCCGTCGATGAAGTCAACACCGTCGACTTCTGGGCCGAGAAAGGCAAAATCAAAAACACCGGCGTGAAAATCGTCAAAGCCTCAGGTAATCCGGCTGTGATGAAAGTCACCAACGAGTGGCTCGGTGAAGACAACAAGCCGATCATTACCGAAAATACCCTGATCTCGATCTACGCCAATCGTCTGATGACTTACAACATCACCTTCACCGCAGGTGCGAAGCCAGTTGTCTTTGAAGACACCAAAGAAGGCCTGTTCGGAATTCGTCTGCCCAACGGCATGCGGGAAAAAGAAGATGGTTCGGTCGTCAACAGCAAAGGCGTCAAAGGGACCAAAGACACCTGGGGTAAGCCCACCGAATGGATTGATTACTACGGTCCTCTGAACGGAAAAGTTTACGGCGTCACCCTGATGGATTCTCCGCAGAACTACAAGCAGTCCCGTTACCACGTACGTAACTACGGTCTGTTTACCATCAGCCCCTTCGGCGATCACGCTTATACCAACAAGAAACAGCCCGCCGACCACAAGCACCTCAAAGCGGGTGAAAAGATGAACCTGAAATACGGTCTCTACATTCACTCCGGCGATACCAAGCAGGGTCATGTGGCTGACGCGTACCAGCAGTTTGTGGATGTCACTAAAAAAAAAGCGACTAAGAAAAAAGTGACACAGCAGAAACCAGCTGCCAAACCCGCTAAGAAAGTCGCCGCCGCGCCTCAAAAGCCGGCAGCACCTGCCAAGACTGCTGAACCCCAGATGAAACCAGTTCCGGAAACGGAAGCAGTTCCTGCAAATAACTGTGAATGTCAACCGGCTCAGCAGCCGCAACCACGTCGCGGTCTGTTCGGTCGTCTGCGATTTCGTCGATAACTGCACATAACATCACCCGCCGGAGCTTTTTCCCTGTAATTGAGTCTGAATAATCGGACAATCCGGAAAAAGATACCGGCGGGGTAAGGTGTATCAGCCTGCTGTTCATTGCGGGCGGTGGTCTGCTCTAATAAGATCAGCGTCATTGATTTCAGCCCGGCGCACCAGTTGCGCGAACCCGGTCCGCCCAGGGTGGATCAGAACCGGGAACGTGCATCAGTCTGCCGGCCGGAACTGACTTTGTCAGCCAGTTCCCGATATATATCCGGAGCCTGCTGCTCCCCGACACAACTTTTTTTGAGAACGAACGTTTTCTAACCAAGGACTTAGTAAGGTGTTACGAACACATACCTGTGGCGAACTGAGAACAGACCATGTTGGACAGACTGTGACTCTGGCGGGTTGGGTCATCCGTGGTCGCGATCATGGGGGCCTGGCCTTCATCGACCTCCGCGACCGCTACGGGGTCACCCAGATTGTGTTCAATCCGGATCGTGATGCCGAGATGCACGAGCTGGCTCGTACCCTGCGTGCCGAGGATGTGATCCAGGTCAGCGGCGAAGTCGTGCTGCGGGACGACCGCGAAAACGAGAAGCTGGCCACCGGGAAGATCGAAATCCGGGCGCACGAACTTAAAGTTCTCAACAAAAGTAAAACACCGCCGTTCGAACCGGGTACGTCCGAACTGCCCAACGAAGAGTTGCGGCTCACCTACCGCTTCCTCGATCTGCGGAGCGAACGTCTGCAGCACGCGATGCTGGTACGTCATCGCCTGATGAAGCTGACCCGCGACTATTTTGATAACCTGCAGTTCCTGGAAATCGAAACACCGATCCTGGGACGCAGCACACCGGAAGGGGCCCGCGATTACCTGGTACCCAGCCGCGTGCATGAAGGTGCGTTCTACGCCCTGCCTCAGTCACCACAGATCTACAAACAGATCCTGATGATCTCAGGCTACGACCGTTACTTCCAGATCGCACGCTGCTTCCGTGACGAAGACCTGCGTGCCGACCGTCAGCCGGAGTTCACCCAGATCGATATCGAGATGGCGTTCGTCGAACAGGAAGACATCCTGACCCTGATCGACGGACTGATGGCGACCTTCCTGAAAGAGCTGCGGGGCGAAGAAATGGCCCTGCCGCTGCCACGGTATGACTATGCCGACGTGATGGAAAAATACGGCTCAGACAAACCCGACCTCCGCTTCGGCCTGGAACTGGTCGACATCGGAGAAATCGCTGGCAACTGTGACTTCGCCGTGTTCAAAAAGACCATGGAATCAGGCGGTCGCGTACGTGGCCTGAACGCCAAAGGTGCCGCGGACAACTACAGCCGCAAAGACATCGACGGTCTGACTGAGTACGTGGGTGAGTACGGCGCCAAAGGTCTGGCGTTCTTCAAAGTGACTGACGAAGGTCTGCACTCCCCGATCGCCAAGTTCTTCTCGGATGAAGACAAGCAGAAGATCATGGATGCGATGGGCGCCGAAGTCGGCGACCTGCTGTTCTTCGTCGCCGACCAGTGTGCGGTCACCTCCGCTGCCCTCGCGGCACTTCGGAACCGCCTGGGTAAAGAACTCAAGCTGTACGATCCGAGTGACTTCAAATGCTGCTGGGTCGTCAACTTCCCGCTGCTCAACTACAACGAAGACGAACAGCGGTGGGACGCCGAGCATCACCCGTTCTGTCAGCCTGTCGATGAAGACGTGCAGTACTTTGAGAGTGATCCTGCCAAGGTGCGTGCCCAGTCATACGACCTGGTCATCAACGGTTATGAAGCAGCCAGTGGAAGCGTCCGTGTGCACGATCAGAAAGTCCAGCAGACCGTCTTCGACCTGCTGGGGATCTCAGCCGACGAAGCGGAAGAACGCTTCGGCTTCCTGCTGCAGGCACTGCGATACGGGGCACCACCGCACGCCGGGGCCGCTTTAGGCCTGGACCGACTGGTGATGCTGCTCTGCGGTAACGACAACATCCGCGACGTCATCGCATTCCCCAAAACCCAGAAAGCGGCCGACCTGCTCAGCGGTGCACCTTCGGAAGTGGATCCGCATCAGCTGCGTGATCTGCGGATCAAAGTTGACATTCCCCAATAAGTCGATCCCGTGCATAATGGGGTGACTCGCATCAAGGAGAAACCCATGAAGTCAGTCACCCCGTTTCTGTTCTGTCTGGCAGGCCTGAGCCTGTGGGCGTGCAGTGAAGCGACATCCGAATCGATGACGCAACGCGCAGACGCAGCGCAGAACTCCTCGGCAGAACCACTTCCCGAGGTGATCACGGAGATTTCGTTTAAGGACGCCCAGACCAAGGCGACTCCCCAGGTTGGTTTCTGGCCTCACTGGCTGGGCCCCAACTATGACGGCATCTCCCCAGAGACCAACTGGCGCTCCGACTGGTCCAAAGAGCCGCCGAACGTGTCCTGGCGAAAAAATGTGGGTATCGGCTACAGCTCAATCTCCGCAGCGAATGGCCGCATCTATACGATGGGTCATAAAGAGGGCAACGAAACCGTTTACTGCCTGAATGCCGACACGGGCGAAGTCATCTGGCAGCAATCGTATCCCGCGGAACTGATCGACAACCTGAATGCAGGCGGTCCGGGGGCGACCCCCACCATCGACGGCGCGTTCCTGTATACCAACAGCCGCGACGGTCGCTTGATCTGCTTTGAGATTGAAACCGGTAAGAAAGTCTGGGAGAAAATCCTGCCGAAAGCGTACGACATGGAGATCCCCGAGTGGGGTTTTACCTGTTCGCCGCTGATCCGCGGAAACCGCCTGTATGTCGAAGCGGGACGTCTGGTCGCGCTGGAGAAACAGACGGGTAAGGAAATCTGGAAATCAAAAGCTTACATGCCGGGCTATGGCACTCCGGCCGCGTTCGAGAATGAGGGCAACCGTTACCTGGCAATTCTGAATAATGATTGCCTGTCGATCGCCCGTGAGGATGACGGCAAAGAAGTCGCTTCGTTTGCCTGGCCTTCCCCCTTCGATACGAATTCCACCACCCCCATCATCGCCGGCAAGACCATCTTTATTTCTTCCGGTTATGGCAAAGGCTGTGCGCTGCTTGATTTCGAAAATGAAACACTGAAGTCGCGGTACACGAATCGGGATCTGAAGAACCATTTCAACAACAGTGTGCTCTACCAGGGACACTTATACGGCATGGACGGCAACTCGAACCTGGGACGCATCGTACGCCTGACCTGCATGGATCATCAGACCGGGAAAGTCAAATGGCGGGAGGCGGGCTTCGGCTGCGGTTCCCTGCTGATCGCCGCTGGCAAGCTGATTATCCTCTCGGATAAAGGGATGCTGGTGACCGCGGAGGCCACCCCTGAAGCGTTTAAGGAAATCTCCCGCTTCAAGGTGCTCGACCATCAATGCTGGACGGTCCCCGTGCTGAGTGACGGCCGACTCTATTGCCGGGACTCAGCCGGAAACCTGGCCTGCGTGGACCTGCGGAATAAGCCCACCCGCTAGATCTTTCGCGAGATGGGTGTCCTTCCGCGATATCACCACCTTCCCTACGCCTGGTAATGGCGGGTGATCAGGTCGTTCTGCACCCAGAGCAGCTTATTGAATGCGACCAGGGTTTTGACTTCCGTTTCACGATCCAGATTCAGGCCGAGAATTGTGCTGATCAGCGCGGTTGAGACGAATCCCATCAGTGCGTTCATCTGCACCAGGGGCACATCCAGATCTTTGCTGCCTGCCTTGGGGGTGTGGATTTTGCCGACCATGTCCAGGTATTCCACCATCTTTGCGTCGTAAGGCCGGGTGACCAGCGATTCCAGATAGCGGGCCAGGTGCTGTTTGCGAAACTGGATCATTTCGTGGTCCAGGGTCAGGGTTTCGAGGCTTTCGGGAATTTCCCCCTCATACCCGGATTGGCGTGGCACGAAATGTCGTTTTGTGCAATCATATGTGAAGAGTTGATCATATACGGCATCAACCAGGGCCGGTACCAGAGGTGCCAGAATGCCCGCCGCACCATGAACGGCACCCAGATCGTCTTCCGTAATCCCAATGAATTCCACGAGATACTGGAACCGGTAAGACAGATCAACTTCCAGTTTTTCTTCATCAATGTGCTTCATGCAGGTTTCCTCTTTGAAGAGACGCCTATAATAAACTGACAAGAACTCTGAATATTATCAGAATTTGATTGAAACTGAGTCTATCAGACCCGATAATAGACATCAATGTCCAATTATCAGCTATAAGGACTTTCCTATGTTTTCGCAGACTGTTGAATATGCACTTCGAGCAATTGTTCACCTGGCGGATCAGGCTCCGAACCCCTGCACCACCGAGCAAATCGCCAAGGCAACCAAGGTTCCCCAGGCGTATCTTTCGAAAGTGCTGCAAAGCCTGCGGCAGTCCAGTGTCGTGCATTCTCAGCGTGGCATCGGGGGTGGGATTTCGCTGGTGAAGCGCCCCGATGAACTCAGCCTGCTGGAAGTTGTGAACGCCGTGGATCCGATCTGCCGCATTACTACCTGCCCGCTGGGACTGAAGGGCCACGGTGCGAATTTATGCCCGCTGCACCGCAAGCTTGATGACGCCATGAAGGAAACGGAAACGGCTTTCGGCGATACCACGCTGGCCGATATTCTGAATTCCTCGACCAGCAGTTATCCGCTCTGTAATGAACCGGTTGAGCGTCTGACTCAACTGGGCGGCCCCACCATCGTGCCTTCCAACTGATTCACGGTCCTCCGACCTGTTGAATCTCTCCCTGATCTGAACTCCCCTCCGCTGCGGCGGGGGAGGCCGGTTCTTCCCAGTGTACCTGCTGAATCTCTGACGTGGATTGCTTGCGCGCCAGTGCTTCCTGCTGGACTTCGCGCGCTTTCCAGCGTCCGACCAGATGCCCGGGAATCACAGCACCGGCTTTAATTATCAGATCGCTATAAGGCATAAAGGGAGTCGCAGCCCCGGCGATGTAAGTCGCATACGCCGGGTAAAGTACTTCGTAGGCATCCGCTTCCCCAGAGTAATTCTGTTCCGCTTCCAGGTAACTCAAGGCATCGCTGGTGGCAATCGCTTCGGGCCAGAGTGAGACTCCGGGAATAGCCGTCACCACGGCATACGTGCCCTTCCATTTACGGGCACCAAAATCTTTGGAATGTCCCCCTTCATGCAGGGCGACGGCGGGGTGATCCGAATAGAGGCTGATCGTGTTCGTGAAAGGATTGTAATTATCACCGCCGATGATGCGACCGGGCAGGAGTGTATAAGACAACGCGGTTAAGGTTCCTGCAGTATACCGCCAGCCCCAGCCGACGGCTTTGTTTCTACGGAGCCGCTTCCATTCGCCGAGCGGATCGTATTCATTGAGGCGTACCTTAACCTGATCGAGGCCATTTTTCTCCAGGTAGTCCGCGATGGCCGCTTCCGTTTCGGGGGAGATCTTGTGATTATCGATCCGGCGATCCCAGAGCAGAACTTTCCCGGGGATGCCGACGACCCAGCCGATGCCATCAATCACGGGCCGTGGTTTGCCACGCACAATCTGGGGCTCTTCCTCGGAGAAATCCAGTTCCGGGCTTGTGATCAGCGGCGGCTGGTAGACATAGGGAGTCGTTGCGCAGCCGGTGGCGCAGGTCAGCAGCAGGCTGGCCAGCAATCCCCAAAACCGGGGGCGCAGCTTCAGCGGAGCGTCTGGGAGCGACATGTTCAGGATCTGCCTGGGAAAACGAAGGGGAAAGAGAGGAAGACGCGATATATCTCAGTCCCCGCATTCAGGCAAGACCAGCTTTCTACCTGCCGCCTGAACCGCCCGTTAACCGGCAGACTCTGCCGGTGTCTGCATATTTGCTCCGCCGCGAAACAGGCGTAACAGGGAACGAAACAGAACGCTGCTGGCCATCAGGATTCCCAGACCAAGGAACAGCCAGCCAAACAGGTAGAAGAAATACGTGGTTTTAAAGACCCCGGGTTCCAGCACCGCGATCGCGTGATCCGCGGGGTCGTAATAGACGGTGATGTTTTTCTTGACGGGGTACTTACGGACCGTCTCCTCCGACATGGAACGGTCGGACGTAGAGACATCGTTCCCGAACCAGACGGTCTCCCCTTCAAAGTCTTTCCCTTCCACCTGGTAGCGATAGACAACGTGGGGAGAGTAAGTCGACGAACTGGAATTGCTGCTACGATGCGACTCGACCCGCGATTCCAGAACGACCCCTTCCACGGTCGGCCAGGTTTTGCTGGCCTTGGCTCTTTCCAGCAGCGGAAGCCCCTTCTCATAAGCTAAAATGTAACCCACGAAGATAAAGAGAAATCCGAGGAACATCACCAGCTTGCGGCCGACATTGGTCATTCGGTTATGTCTGCGATTCATGCCACCTTTCCTTTCCCCTGATTCCGTGTTTCAGTCTGCCGTGAAAGTTCCAAACGTCTGTAAAGACAGGCTCAGCTGTCACCAAACATATCGCCCAGGCCTCCCAGAACCGAGCCCTCCCCGCGGGATGAACCGCCGGCTGACGGAGCGTGTGCCAGCACGCGATCTGCCAGCCGTGAGAAAGGCAGACTCTGCAGCAGCACGGTGCCATGTCCCGAAAGCGTCGCCAGAAACAGGCCTTCGCCGCCGAGCACCATTGATTTCAGGTTCCCTGCTTTTTCGATGCTGTAATCAATGTCCCCCGTGAAAGCGACGATGCAACCCGTATCCACGCGAAGCGTCTCCCCCTGGAGTTTCTTTTTGATGACCGTTCCACCAGCGTGCACGAACGCCATCCCGTCGCCGCTGAGCCGTTGCAGAATAAAACCTTCCCCGCCGAAAAAGCCGGAGCCCAGGCGTTTGTTAAACGCCATGGTGACTTCCGTGCCCAGTGCCGCACACAGAAAGGAGTCTTTCTGACAGGTAATCGTGCCGCCGATCTTACTCATATCGATGGCGATGATCTTCCCGGGATAGGGGGCGGCGAATGCGACCCGTTTCTGTCCCCGACCATCATTGGTGAAATGAGTCATGAAGAGCGATTCACCGGAAAGCATCCGTTTGCCCGCTTTGAACAGTTTACCCAGAAACCCATCGTCGGGGCGGGAACCATCGCCCATACGGGCTTCAAAGCGAATCCCGTCTTCCATGTAATTCATGCTGCCCGCCTCCGCGACCACCGATTCCCCCGGATCGAGGATGATTTCCACAATCTGCAGGTCGGAACCAAAGATCTCGTAGTCAACTTCGTGGCATTGCATGCTGATATCCTTAAATAGTGCCAGCGTCTGGCATAATTGATGTTAAAGGGCAGGTTCAGGAACGTTGAGCGGGGCCACGCAGATCAAATAATCTGTTCTCCGGGGCTCAAAAGGTGTCAATCTTTTCCGAATGAACGAGGTTTGCCGATTTTGAGTGAAGAACTGAATTTTAAGTAGTCGATTGTATGATCTAAGGAATCCTGATTCCTGAAAATCATCAACGTGTCTGAGTTGATGAACAAGTTATCAATTTAAAGGACTTTGTAAAGCAGAAATGTCGGGCTTCAGCCAGGAGAATGTCGAAGCCATCTTTGCCCAGGCGGGTGAAAGTATGGCCGCGATTTCCGATTCTCTCAATCAGTGTTTCGATACCAGCTATCGAATCGAGCTGGGTGAGTCGGGCATGTGGTCTCCCGAAGAGCTGGACGACACGTTTCGCGGTCCGGGCCTGGTTGTCTTATTTCGCATTGGCGACGAGGCAATGCTGGGTCTGATCCCGGAAGGACTGCCTTTACCAGACTGGTACACGTCCCCGGGAGAGTCGCAGTCTTCACGCCTGCAGACGCTGTCGATGGAATGGTCCATGAACCTGATCCCGCTGGATGCAGGGGAAGCTGAAGAGTTTAGAGCTTACGCGGTTGAGAGTTTATTAAATGAAGTCATGCAGGCTGCTCCCGCCGATTGGGCAGCATTACTGCGCTTGAATGTGTTTCCGGGTGAATCGGAAACCGAAGCAGAAGAGAGTGACGGCCAGAGCCCGAGTGCTGTGATCCCTGTAATTTGGCCCCTGACGAACGTGCCAGTTGCAGAAACCGCATCCGCGGAACCCGATCCGGCGCCTGAACCGGCCGCCACTCAGTCTGCTGAGAAAGCAACGGCTGCGGCTGCTCCCGCGGCATCCCTGTCCAGTGGTCAAAACCCGTTGAACCGCATCACCAAATTGCCCGTGCAGGCAATTGTGAAACTGGCCTCCAAAAAGATCGAGATGAACCAGCTGTTGTCCATCTGCCCGGGCTCGCTGATCACCTTCGACAAAGCTTGCGAAGATCCCCTGGAAATGTATATCAACAACCAGGTTTACTGCCTGGGTGAAGCGGTCAAAATTGGGGAAAACTTCGGCCTCAAGATCGACAAGGTTGGCTTTCATAAGGAATACAAAACGAAGATTATTGAATTCTGATCGCATATCAGACGGGCCAGCCAACTTCGCCGTTATCGGCGTCTGCTTTGAGAGTCTTCGCATTGTTCTGCGGGAGAACATCTCAACTCTGCAAGTCGTGCTGCTCCCCGTCTGCTGCGGGAACTGAGACCGCCCCCTGAGAATTTGGTTGAAAAATCGCCGAAATCCGATTTTTCTCAGAACGAATTGAGCCTCAAACACGTAAAATAGAAGCAGCTCTTATTTTTTATTCATTTCCTAACTAATACCAGTCTGAGTCTGATACGAGCTGAATCGAGTCCGAATACGACTTAAAGCGCTTAACCACATATCTTGAAACAGGTTAAGTTTATTTTGCATTAACAGACGCAATTTGTGATTGAGCAGGTGCCGTTAGAGGCGCTCTGAGCGGGCATTCTTTTCCAACAATCATTGTGAATTTGGATAACGCAGTTGCCTGGTCGGCAAAGCCTTCGATATCATCTCAAACGTTGAATTTAAGCTATTTTTAAGTGAACCTTAGATCATGAGTTCCGACTCTCAATCAGAACGATCCATGACAAGCCAGGAATCGCTGCCCGAGTTCTTCGCGCGACCGGTTCCTCAGGGGGACGGTCCGGAGACCATCATCAGTCCGCTGGAGCCGATCCCGGCTCCCGATGCGAACCGTCCGCAATCAGGTTCACAGCCTAACATGGCCCGCTCTTCCATCTGGAACCGTTTGTTTCCTCCCACCACGGATGATCCCGAAGTGGAAGTCGAAACAACCAGTCCGTCCGGCATGGAGCTGGAGCATTTTGTCATTCGTGAGCGCATCGGCCGGGGAGGCATGGGCGCTGTATTCCGCGCGATCGATACCCGCCTGGATCGTGTGGTGGCACTCAAGGTGCTCAGCCCTGGTCAGTCCCGGGATGCAGGTTCGGTCAAACGTTTTCAGAACGAAGCCAAAGCAGCGGCCCGACTGGACCACGAAAATATTTCGCGTGTGTTTTACATCGGCGAAGATCAGGGGCTGAACTTCATCGCCTTCGAATACGTGAAGGGAACCAACGTCCGCGAGATCATTCAGTCACGCGGAATCCTGCCGGCTGCGGAAGCGGTCAACTACGCCCTGCAGATCGCATCAGCGCTGAAGCACATCAACAAGGCCGGCGTGGTCCACCGCGATATTAAACCATCCAACATCATCATTACGCCCGGCGGCCGCGCCAAACTGGTGGACCTCGGTCTGGCACGTAAGGACAGCGACAACGCTTCCGCGGACCTCACCACCGCTGGCACCACGCTGGGAACCTTCGACTACATCTCGCCAGAGCAGGCCAAAGATCCCCGGAACGTAGATGTGCGGAGCGATATTTATTCGCTGGGCTGCACGCTGTATCACATGCTGACCGGGGAACCTCCCTACGGCGAAGGGACCGTGTTGCAGAAGCTGCTCGATCACTCGGGCAAGAACGTTCCCGACCCGGCAACCATCAACAAACAGATTCCACGCGAACTCTCACTCATCGTACAGAAGATGATGGCCAGTGATCCGGACGAACGGTTCCAGACTCCCGAAGAGTTGATGTACCATCTGATGCAGGTTGCCGGCCAGCTGGATCTCCGCGGCGTGAACCCCGAAGGTCTGGTCTGGACATCTCCCACGAATTCACGACTCAGCTTCCTGGAAAAACATGTCGGCTGGATCGCGACCGCGGCTGTGCTGTTGATCGTGGTGATCCTGCTCGACCGTTATCCATCACTTGATCCCAGTTCCGTGACGGTAACACAAAACCCGGCTCCCCAGGCAGGCACCAAAGGCACGACGACAGACAACGGCTCAGACGTGATCAGTCCCGAAGCCAGTCAGCCTCTGCCCGAACCCGACACGCAGATGGTCGGCTCCCTGACAGAGAACCCCGCGGTCGCTTCGACAACATCAACCGACGCCGGCAAAGAGAAACAGCCGGCCGGCACCAGTTCGAACAACAAAAACAACAGTGCGGCTGACAACAGCAGCGAAACTCCACTGGCTCAGATGAATCTCGATGAACCCGGCGGCAAGGAGCTGAGTGGCATTTTTGACATGCCCCTGCTCTCTTCTCCCGGTTCCATCAAGGATCTGATCGAAACCGAAAAACCCGTGACGAACAAGGTCCTGCTGGAGAACAAGCCCGAGAATCAACTGGCCATGTCCAACACTCCGGAACCCAGGAAGACTATGGTTCCACTGGCGCCCGCCCCCGAGGTGAAACCCGAGACCGAACCGGATCCGTTCCCCCGGAAAGACGCGAACGAATTCCGGAAGATCGAGATTCCAGCGATCACGATCATCAATCCGGATGGAACCGCTGGCCAGGATTTCAAAACACTCGACGCGGCCTGTGCCGCTGCCGAAGATGGCAGCATCATCGAACTGGGATTCACGGGCGTCCGCAAAGAGGCCCCGATTCACATCAACAACAAACGGGTTCGCATCCGGGCTGCGAAAGACCGCAAGCCGGTGCTCCAGTTTGAATCTGTGGAAGAACCTGCCGAAGGATATCAGACACACATGATTCACATCGCCAACGGTTCGCTGGAACTGTTTGATGTGAGCATCGTGGTCGACGTGAAAGATCTGAATACCGATTCCTGGGCCATCTTCTCGCTCAAGAATGCACACGACATTCGCCTGCATCAGGTGACGGTCACCTGTGCAAACAATACGAGTCAGCAGGTTGCCATCTTCGAAATGAACGAGCCCATCAACCAGGGCCTCGACGATGATTCCATGATGGGCAAACGCCCGGTCAAAGAATCGACGTTCATCGAAATCATCAACTCCGTACTCCGCTGCGACGGGCAGGCCTTCTCGGTGCGCGAGACAGCCCCCACCCGTCTGGAAATTACGAACTCGGCCCTGATGATTGGTCAGTCACTGATTGACCTGGTCGGCTGCAGCAACAAACCGATGGAAGGGGATCACCTGGAACTGGTGCTGAACCACTCCACGTTCCTGCTGGGTCGCGGCCTGGCGGTGATGGACAGCGGCTCGATTCCCCGCGAACTGATTCCGCTCCATGTTTCTTCCCGCAATAATATCTTCTTCTCGCGCAGCGATGCCCCATTCGTTTTGATGAAGGGGAACACCAACGAGAACGATTTCCGTCAGAAGCTGCTGACCTGGCGTGGTTCGAACAATTACTTTGACCGCTTCGAAACCTACTGGACGATTCAATCTCAGCAGGGAACCACCGGTGCACTGTCACTCGACGCACTGGACTGGAAAGACATCTGGGGGCTCTCTTCCGATGTCAACAATCTGCAGATGCGCATCCCCTGGCTCGCCGATCGTGAGAAACTGATCAAGTCACCCTGTGCCGAGCTGCAGACCGCACAACTTCAGTTCACGCAACCCACTGATGGCAGCCCGACGATCACCGCCGTGGACCGGACCAATGCAGGTGCCGACCTGATTACACTACCGGAACTGCCGCGGAATACCAAAGTCCCGAAAATCGATTAAGCAGCCACTGTTCGAGGAGGTCTGCTGCAGAAAATCAGCTCTGGGAGAACTGGAGCATTCCGTATATGATGACCTGTAGAAGGAATACCTTCGCCGGTCCTCTCGTCTGATTTCCCTGTTCTAATTCGATTGAGTTCATGCCGCAGCGATCACCACATGCCACCCGCTCTGCCAACACACCGCGCAGAACCGGTGCGCTCTGCAGATGGCTCTGCGGGATCATACTGCTCTGTACGCTCAATGGTCTCTGCCAGGCTGAGGATCCGACGCGCACCTATTTTGAAGGACTCAGGTCCCGCCACCTGTTTGGCATCGCAGAAGGCTTCTGTCTGAACGAACTGTCCCGGCAGCGTCTCTCAGATCCGGAGCGGGCCCGTTATTCCCTCGAGCTGATCCGCACGCTGGCCGCCCACGCCAGTGCTGCCACTCCCTCCGAACAAC
Source organism: Gimesia chilikensis (assembly GCF_008329715.1). Taxonomy (GTDB): domain Bacteria; phylum Planctomycetota; class Planctomycetia; order Planctomycetales; family Planctomycetaceae; genus Gimesia; species Gimesia chilikensis. The sequence goes on from NZ_VTSR01000016.1 coordinate 112,484, forward strand.
CCGAACTCTGGAAACGGGCCGAGGAGACCATCGCGCAGATCGAACGCGATTATCCCCGCTGGTCGGACCTGCCGGTGTTTCGGGCCGAGCGCGCGCGGATTACCTTCCTGCAGGCATCACTGCTCTACTGGCAGTCACAGGCGATACCACAGAATGAATCGCTTCGCGACAGCGCCATCGACGCGCTGGATCGAGCCGTCAGTCAGCTGACTCTCTCAGAACAGCAGATCCAGAAGTTGCTCAACAAAGCGGGCGCTAAACAGGATTTTACAGTGCTCCCCGTCGCCACGGTACGGGACAGCCTGCTTGAGTATCAGCTGCTGATCGCACGGGCCGACATGCTGCTGGCGGGCCTGTATCACCCCGACAGTCCCAAACGGAAAATGAGTCTCTCTGCGGCCCGGACCTGGCTGGAACCGCTGGCCCGCCGCGCGACGACTCTGAAGATCACCTGGGAAAGCAGACTGGCGCTCATCGAATGCGAACGCCTGGAAGGTGATCCCGATGCCGCCGAGCGTGCGATTCAGGGACTGGTCAAGGACCAGCACCCACCTTATCTGGATGAGTCTGTGTTTCTCGAATCGATGCGGATTCTACTCGCCCAGAATAAGCCCCAGCAGGCAGCCACTCAGATCATCCAGCACCGACAGAAACAGGGCCGTTACTCCAGTGAGCTCGGCTTCCTGGAAATCGATGCCCTGCTGAAGCTGCACCACATCGCCGCCGATCAGCAACAGCAGGAACTCGCCGACGAGCTCTGGCGACAGATTCAACAAAGGTCGGCACAACTCGCCGAAGCCCACCCGGGTTACTGGTCACAACGGGCGAAGCTGCTGGTCAGTCGCCAGGAGCAGATCCAGGAATATGGCAGCCGATTGTCAGACAGTCTGCAACGTGCCCAGCTGCTCTACGCGGAAGGCAAAATTCCCGAAGCGATTACCGCTTACGACAAAACAGCCAAGCAGGCGGCCGAAGAAGGTAAGACCGATCTCGCCTTCGAGCTGGGTTTCACCAGTGCCTCGCTGCAGCTCAATCAAAAAGAGTATGCGAAAGCGGCTGAGCAGTTCCAGTCGCTGGCACAACGCTTCAGCGGGGTGGCGAAAGCCTCCGATGCGAGTCTGCTCTCCGCCTGGTGCCTGGGTCAGCTCTATTCGCAGAACCGCACTAAGTCGCGTCGCGTGGCCTACACTGACGCGCTGGAAAATGTGCGCAAGATGTTTTCGATGGACAAGGCCTATTACGAAGCCGGCTGGATGCTGGCCCGACTGGAGGAGTCCCGCCTGCAGTACTCCAAGGCGCTCGTCCTCTATTCAGAAATTCCAGAGAATCATCCCAAAGCAGCCGATGCACACCTGGGTGTCGCCCGCTGTTACGAACAGATCCTGCTCAGACTCGCCGCCCTCGATAAACCGACGCGTGCCTGGCGACAGGAGGCGATGGACGTGCTGGAAAAATACCTGGCACGCTATCCCCAGGAAAGCGATGACGCCATCCTGCTGTCGCAGTCCGAAATCGCACTTAGGCTGACGCGGATCTATCTCAATGACTCGCCTCCCGAATACGACAAAGCACATCGCCTGCTGGATCTGCTCATCCACACCGCGGAGACCAAGCCGGAAGAACTGAAGCGGAACAGCGAACAATCGCCCGAGAGCGTAGCCCAGACGACCCGGGCCATCCAGGGCTGGAATCGGATTTCCAGCCAGGCACTCCGGCTGCAGATCATCGCGCTGGCCGGTCAGGGAAAACCGTCTGAAGCACGTTCGCTGGTGGCCAGCCTGGAGAACGCGGGGACGAGCGAGCTGCTCTCCGTGTTGAACGGGGTTTCGCAGATTGATCTGGATCTCAGCCCGTCGGTCCGCAGGGAGCTGGGCATGCTGCAACTGCAGTCGGCCGAGAAGCTGGCCAATCGTCGCGATGAACTCACGCCACAACAGGCACGACAGCTCGACCTCTGCCTGGCGGAAGCCTATCTCGCCGTCGATCGACCGATCCGCGCCCTGGAGTATTACCAGAGCCTGTTGAAACAGTCGCCCCGCGACACCGCGCTGATCAGGCAGGTCGCGTTGCTGCTCGAACGGTGTGGCACCAAGGAATGTCTGCGACAGGCAATTCCCAAATGGCGCGATCTGGAAGCCGCCGAGAAAGCGGGCACCATCCCCTGGCTCGATGCACGCCTGCATGTAATTCGCTCCCTGTATGAATCGGGAGACACGGACGCAGCGAAAAAACTGATCGGCGTGACCCGCCTGCTCTATCCCGAACTCGGTAATGTCAATCTGAAAAAAGAGTATCGTGAACTCGAAGCACAGATTAAGAAATGACCGCTGAGAAAAAACGCAGCCTGCTGACAGATGAAGAACTTGAATGGTCGGACGTGGCTGCGAACTGCCGCATGAATCGCGAACGCGAAATCACGGGGACCAACAGCTACACCGCCGACCTGAAACTCAATCCCCTCGAATTTCTGACTGAGAAAATCCAGGCAGGACAGACCGTGCGTTGGCTGGACCTCTGCTGTGGATCGGGACGGGCATTGATTCAGGCTTACGAACATTTCCAACAAGCGGGGCTGGGCAAACAGGTTCAGATTCGAGGCATCGATCTGGTGAATCTGTTTCTGTCTGCCCCTGACGCAGGGAATGCACTTCGTCTGCAGACCGCCTCCCTGCATGCTTGGGATACGGACGAACGGTTCGATCTGATTACCTGCGTGCATGGTCTGCACTATGTGGGCGATAAACTTTCGCTACTGGCCCGCGCCGCGGGCTGGCTTACTTCCGAAGGCCAGTTCCTGGCTCACCTGGATCTGGAGAATCTGCAAACCGTCGAGGGGACATGGACAACTGCAGACAAACGGGAATTTCTAAGGCGACGATTCTTTCAATACCATTCGCGGACACACCTGGTGACCTGCACGGGACAGCAAGACATCCGCTTTCCCTGTCGTTACGCGGGTGCTTCGGATCAGGCGGGGCCGAATTTTACCGGGCAGCCGGCAGTCAACTCGTTCTACCAGCTGCGGGAAACGGTTTAATCTTCCAAGAGTGTGTTCATGTCGAGCAGCAACTCCAGCGCGTTCAGACAACCGTGAATATCACCAATGGCCAGCAGACGATCTACCACAGTCTTGTATCACCTTTCTGATTGGTCTCTGTCCGGCTTTAGTGACTCACAGACCGTGGGCTCCAATGAGCCGAACCCGTGATCGCCGCCATGCTCATGAATGAATTCATCTTCTACGAAATCCACGAAATCGACCTCATCCCCGGCGGACTTGATCTCCAGAATGGTTCTGGTATGCGGAGCTCGCAGCAGCGTGACTTCACTGCGGGGAAAGGCATCTTCTTCAAAATCATCCAGTCGTTGATCAAACAGATAGAACCACTCACCTTCCCGGGTATGGATTAAAAACCCGGCCGCAGGCTCGTAGGATGTGACCGACCAGTACTGGTAAATATTGCGGATCGTCACCTGTTCCGCCACGCTATCCGTGGCATCCCGCTGGCGACTTTCCTGCCTGGTTTTCCAGCGCTGCAGGTCCTCGGCACGGAGTTTGAGCAGATACCAGAATCCCGCTACCAGGCCCAGGCCGGCGGCACCGAGCAGTACCAGCCGATTCAGCAACAGGTTCTCCTCCCCGGTCCAGCGTTCGCACACATAGAGCAGAGGCAGAACCGGAACCATGCAGAGCATCGGCAAGCCGATCAGCAGGACGACGATAAAGATGAAGTATCCCTCGAAACGGTAGTTCTCTTCCGAGTGTGGCGGATACGTATGCGGGATGCGGACGATTTCAATCATGTCTGTTCTGCCTGCCTGTCATCGGTTTCCCCTCCATCCATTCCTCGCAGGTCACTTCAGCACCTGCAGGCGTACTTAGCCTTTTGAGTATTTCGGGGTCGATGTCATCAGAAACGAATCGCACCGATCCATCACCGAACAGCATTTGCGCTCCGGTTTTGCTGTCTACAATGAAATGGCTGCCAAAGCTGTCTGTCTGCTGATTGATCCCCCGTGCGGGATCGCGATAGTTGAGGGGGCTTCCCCAGGCACGAATCCCCTCTCTGACTTCCCCTGCGAAAATGGTATTGGAAGTGCCATCGGTGATATCGCGCAGACTCATTCTGGAATTGATACCCAGCACGCGGCTGTTGGCGGCGTAGTGGGCGGGTGGATAACGATCGTTGTCTGCCCGCGGTACTTTCTGTTGAATAAAATCAGACATCATCCCCGGGCTCACCATCATAGGCAACCTGGTTTCGTAAGCTTTACGGTTGACTTCGTCCGTCCAGGGCTGGTGAAAATCGATCTGCTGATACAGGTCTTCTTGATCCATAAAAGGCAACAGCTGCGCCACCCAGCCATGTTGAGGCTGACCCGTTTCGCTGAAAATGCCTCCGTCGGGTAAACGGTCATGCGCGTCCTCGTAAAGATGCAGGCCCAGACCGATCTGCCTGAGATTATTTTTGGAAAACGAGCGACGGGCGGCAGTCATGCCCCCCTGATACACCAGCTTGTCTTTTCCGGTCGCCATCCACCAGAGTTGATGCGAAACGCCGATCAGACAGATGCCACTGGTTACCAGAACCAGCAGTAGTATCACCAGTGAGAACGACCAGCGCAGTTGCCAGCCTTGGTTCTCCTCTGCGGCCGCTGTTTCCTGTTTCCCACGATAGACACCCCGGCAGGCCAGATGCAGTCCAGTTATGAAGAGGGCCAGACAGAACAGAAACCATAACACGCCGGAAGCCGAAACGGTCAGCGTGGGCAGGGTTCGTTTCAGATAGGGAATCCAGCCGGTTCCCAGCTGAAACAGTGTCTGAACGAGAAAAGCCATTCCCGCGCAAGAGACCAGAAAAAAGAACGTCACCAGTGCCATGGCAGACAGGGAGGCGCGCTGTACTTTGGTAGAAGGTTCTGATTCAGTACTCATGCTGCCCTCCTTTCGTGTTTCCTGACGGAGATGGAATTTCCTCCAGCACTTCCCGACCGTCAGGAGTGCTCAGCGCCTTGAGCACAGCCGGATCGATGTCTTCGGAAAGGAAGCGAACACCACCATCCGCGAACAGGACATTGGCTCCGGGTCCAAAGGGCCCTGCGAACGTTTCAGGTCCCTGGTTGATGCCCCGCGCAGGGTCGCGGATATTCAGGGGATTGCCCCAGGCTCGAATGCCCGCTTTGACTTCCCCTCCCATGATCGTATGTGATGTGCCATCCTTGATGTCGCGGATTCTCAGACCGCCATTGAGGCCCAGCAGTCGTTGATTGGCCGCGTAATGCGCTGGCCTGTAACCTGAGCGGTCAGTCTGTTGAATGTCTCCCGGTTCAAAGTCGTAGTTCAAGCCCGGATTCTCCAGTACGGGGAGCCGCGTTTCGAAAACCTGACGATTCTCCTCGGCCGTCCAGGGCTGATTGAAGTCGATCTGCTGGAACAGATCCCTCTCGTCCAGGTAGGGTAAAATCTGCACCGTCCAGCCATGCTGTGGTTTGCCGGTCGCATCGACGGTTGCCCCTATCGGGAACTGGTGATGCTCATCATAATAATTGTGCAATGCGAACCCTATTGTCTTGAGATGGTAAATTGAAACCCGACGTCTCTGACCTTCGATGAAAGCAACCGGATAAAACAGGGAGAGGGGACGCTCTCTGAGTAGAGCCCTCTGATCTCCAGCAGCCATCCACCACAGCTGATGCGAGATTCCAATCAGACTGATGCCACAGGTGATCAGAACCAGTAACAGGCTGACCAGGGTCACTGTCCAGCGGAGTCTCCACCGCGAAACGCCCTTCGTTGACTCAGTCCGATTCACAGTGGTCGGCGTTCCTCGATACAGTTTTCTGCCCGCCAGATGGACTCCGATCAGGAACAGACTCAGGGTGCAGAGGAACCAGAGTGTCCCTGAAATTGAAAGGGTCAACGTGGGCACGACGCGCCAGAGATAACTGATCCAGCCGATCATCAGTGCGTACACTGTCTGCGGCAGAAAGAATAGTCCCAGGCCGAGAGTCAGACCGAGCAACATAAGGCCGCCTGCCAGCGCGACCCAGAACCGCTGCAGTGTAGTCAACGGTTGTGTTTCCGTTGTGCTGGTGGCGCTGTTTTCCTGCATCGCTTAATACTCCCCCACTGGTTCACCGCCGTTGGGTGTTGCCAGTGCTTTAAGGATGGCCGGATCGATGTCTTCATTGATGAAACGGACGGAGCCGTCTCCCAGTAGAAAATAGGCGCCGCCTGTTGAAGGGCTGCCGAATCCTTGAGGGTCGGCGTTGATACCACGTGTGGGATCGCGGAAGTTGGTCGGATCACCCCAGGCTTTGATTTGAGAATTCACCTCGCCTGCCAGTAGTGTATTCGCAGTGCCGTCTCTGATCTCCTGAATACTCGGGCCCGAATTCACATTGAACACATGGGAATTCTCGGCATAATGTGCCGGCTTGAGGCGGTGCTCTTTGTCTCGCCTGAGATCGCCCGGCTGATAATCATAGTTTAACTTCGGGTTTTGCAGGACAGGTAACCTGTTCTCGAAATGCGGCCGATTTTCCGGTGCTGTCCAGGGTTGCTCGAAATCGATCTGGTTATACAGGTAGGCCTGATCCAGAAAGGGCAGCAGTTGTGTGATCCAGCTGTGCTGCGGCTGGCCGGCACGATCATAAATTCCGCCGGGAGGGAAACGGGACATCGTCTCGTGATAGTTGTGCATCGCGAGGCCCAACTGCTTGAGATGGTAGCGGGTTTCATTGCGACGGTACCTGCCCCTTCCCTTGTGAACCAGCAGCAGTCTCTCGTTTGTGGTCACCAGTTCCTGAACCGTGTGTTTCAGTCCCAGCAGTGCAAAGCTGAAACCCGCGAGACTCAGAACGAGTATCAGGAGTGAGGCCGTCCAGCGTTTCTCCCAGTTTGTTGTCACGGCAGTCTGTACATGGTCAACTTTGGTAGACTGGAACCGGCGGTAGAGACCGTTCAGCAAAAAGTGTGCGACGAGTGCCACCGCTAATAGCAGACCACAAAACCAGAGGAACTGCGGCACCGTAAAGGTCCAGAGGGAGAGGAACCGCCAGAGGTAAACGGCCCAACCCGTCAGGAACAGGAACCCGAGGAGCAGTGGAAACATGATTTGGAAAAATCCCAGCACGGCAATCAGGATCAGTATCAGAACCAACGTTTCCAGCCGCGTCAGACGATAGCCCCAGGCGGTCTCCGTCTCTGCAACATCTCGCCCGGTTTTGTGGAAGTCATCTGTCATGGTGCCACACTCCCCTCCCCCACCGGTTCGCCGCCATTGGGTGTTGTCAGGGCTTTGAGGATGGCAGGATCGATGTTTTCATTGATGAAACGGACGGAGCCGTCGACCATCAGAAACTGGGCACCGCCCTGAAAGGGACCGCCAAAGCCATGCGGGTCAGCGTTGATGCCCCGCGTTGGATCGCGGAAGTTGGTTGGATCACCCCAGGCCTTGAACTGCGCGTTCACTTCTCCTGCGAGCAGCGTATTCGAACTGCCGTCGCTGATCTCCTGGAAACCCGGCGCCGCATTCGCATTCATGACATGCGAGTTAGCCGCGTATTGCGCGGGCTGGTAGCCTGCGGAAGTCGGTTCGCCCTCGGTTCCCCCGCGGTAGGTCTCCCGCAGACCGGGATTCAGGCAGTAGTACAAGGGCTGTTGAAAAGGGCTACGGTTGGCGTCGGCTGACCAGGGCTGGTCGAGGTCGATCTGACGATAGAGCCGCTCTTCCCCCAGGAAGGGGAGCAGGTGTGTGAGCCAGCTGTGCTGTGGCTGACCGGTTTGATCGAAGGTGCCCCCTGCCGGAAAGTGCCCATAGACATCCTGGTGACTGTGCAGCGCCAGCCCGAGTTCTGCGAGTTGATCGCCGGACAGCTCGCGCTTCCAGCCGCCTTGACTGTCAAACGCGAATGAGATTCGTTCCTGACTGGTAGCCAGCGCCCAGACCTGTTGCGTCAGCTCGGTCACTGCAAAGCTGCTGCCCAACAGCAGCAGCAACAACGCCAGGATGGTACAGGTCCACCGTGGTTGCCAGACTGCGGATGAATTCTCTGACTGAAATCGCAGGCGATAGCCACGTTTTAATAACAGATGCAGGACGGCGCCTATGAAAACGAGAATGACGACACACCAGACGATCTGCGTAGGAGAACTACTCAAGCTGTTCCCCGCGCGCTGCAGATACAGATACCAGCCGGCCAGCAGGTGATACCCGACGCGAAACGGATAGACGACTCCTAGCAGCAGCAGAAAGAAACAGTAAACCATTATCGCAAACAGGATCATCAGGCAGCCAGCCACGATCAGTAGTTTGAAGCCCAGGCCGCGGGCAGGACGGGGAACGGTTTTCGTTTCGTTCGACATGGCTTTACCAGTCCTCCAGAAAATCACTGACGTCTTCGCCGCCGTTGGGTGTGGCGAGTGCTTTAAGCACGGCCGGGTCGATGTTTTCATTAATGAAGCGGGCCGAACCATCTCCCAGCAGGCAATTGGCACCGCCTTTGAAAGGACCACCAAAGCCGCGCGGGTGAGCATTGATTCCCAGCGCCGGATCGCGGAAGTTGGTCGGATCGCCCCAGGCTTTGAGCTGCGAATTGACTTCGCCCGCCAGCAGTGTGTTGGAAAGACCGTCCTTGATCTCTTTGAAGTTCAGTCCCGAGTTCACATTCAGGACACGTGCGTTCGCCGCGTATCCGGCCGGCTGGTATCCGTGGGGGAGTTCCGGTTCTTCCCTGTTCAAGCGGGGACCGGGAATCTGATACCCATACAGTTCTGTAGTAAAGATGTCACGATTGTCCGCGGCGGTCCAGGGTTGATGAAAATCGACCTTGTTATACAGGGGTGCCTGGTCTACATAAGGCAGGATCTGCGTCATCCAGCTGTGTTGTGGCTGTCCGGTCTGATTGAAAATTCCGCCGGGTGGCAGGCGATCATGGAGGTCGTGGTAGTTATGCAGCGCCAGGCCAATCTGTTTGAGATTGTTTTTGGAAGCACTACGTCTGGCTGCATTATACGAATTATAGGCTGTCACAAGCCGCTCATCGCCGGTGGTCATCGACCAGACCTGCCGGCCGATTTCCACGACGGCCACTCCGCTCCCGGCCAGGATCAACAGGAACAGCAGCACCGAACAGGTCCACTGTTTAGGCCAGGAGTTCAGGGGGGCGACGTCCGGCTCGGCCGACTGCAGTCGTTGTGACCAGTGATACCCCTGTTTCAGCAACACATGCAGGGCCACGACGATCAACGCCAGAAAGAGAATCAACCAGACCAGTTGTGAGACGACCAGGGTCTGCGTATTCAACACGCGTTTGAGATAGGCCACCCAGCCGAACAGGAGATGAAAGCCGATCACGAAAGGCAACATAACTCCCAGGCAGGCCATGAATCCCGCCAGCGTCAAGACGCTGATCCCCCGCGCAATCCAGTCTACCGATTTCTGTGGAGTCGACTGCTCTGAGTCCGTGGATCCGGGTCCCGTGGTTTCCGGGTCGGTTGTCATCGCATTACCTCCCCTTCAGGAACGTGCTGACATCTTCGCCACCATGGGGCGTTGCCAGGGCTTTCAATATTTCGGGGTCGATGTTTTCATTAATGAAGCGGGCACTGCCATCGAGAAAGACCATGTTCGCCCCCCGCCGCTGTTGCCAGGGACCACCAAAGCCTTCCTGATGTGAATTGATGCCCAGTGCGGGATCGCGAAAATTGACGGGATCACCCCACGCACGCAGTTGACTGACGACTTCGCCTCCGAGCAATGTATTGGATACCCCGTCCGGAATGCGATTCAGGCTGGCACGCTCCTTGAGACCACTGATGTGACTATTCAAGGCATAATAAGACAGACCAAAGCCCTGATTATTCTGTTCTGGCCATTCCGAGCCCGGCATCAGGAATTCCCGAATTGGTTTCTGAAACAGTTTCGCATTGGTTTTTGAATTCCAAGGCTGAAACCTGTCGATCTGCTGATAATATTTCAAACGTCCCAAATAAGGCAGCAATTCTGTTTCCCAACTATGCAACGGTAGTCCGGTGGATGAGATGCTTCCCCCCGGAAATCTATTCCCCTCTGCCCCTGATGCAAAGTTGATCGTCTCATATGCAATATTTTTGAGCTTTCTCTGGGAACGTTCTTTCCTACCTGGCCCGCGATGTCCTGAAGCTAAGCCGATGATGCCCTCCGAAGCCGTCACAATCCAGGCACTCTGGTGCGCTACTCCAACCACGGCGAACCCACCCGTAAAGGCGACGACGAGCAGCAGCAGACAGAAACCGGTCCAGCGGATACGCCAGCTGGATAATGGAGTCATATCAGTTTTCATTCTGACATTGCGTATCAGGAAAGTGCCGAGTAACTGGATGATTACCGCCATTAAAACCAGAAACGCAAACGCTGTGATGATCCCGGAGAGGGAAACAGACACTGATGGAAGCACACGTTTTAAAAAGAGGAACCATCCCCCAGCCAGGTAGAAGAGGGTCTGTATCGGAAACAGAATTCCCAGACAGCCCGACACTACGACTGCGCCGAGCAGGAACCCGACCAGCACTTTTGGCCAGCGTCTCGTTTTCCGGGTTGTCGTTCCAGTTTCACTTTCCATTGAGCACATCCTGAGCTTTGGTGGTGGGAAGCACCTTGATGGCCCCGTCGGTAAACAGGATCAGCTGCTGGTCGTCGCCGTAGATGGCCTGCTCGAATGCGAGGGGCTCTGAAGGGTCTGCTTGCTTGTCGCCCGCGACATAGCCGTATCGGGCCTGCAGCGGGCCAGGCTGCAGCCAGAACTCTTCGGCGAAGGTGGTCTCGTCTGCTTTACCGGGGAATTTGCCCTGGTGGGTGGCGACGTGCATGAAGAGTGCCGACCGCAGTTCACCCAGCTTGCGGCGTCGCTCGTCGAGTGTGGTCTCTGCTGCCAGGGAGGAGTCGTCCGGTTGTTTCTCTTCCACCAGCCGATAAGTGCGTCCGCTCTTTTCCCAGGCACCGGGGGTCAGCAGTTCGCGTGCGCCCGAGATCATCGTCAACACAAACAGGAACATCAGCCCCCAGAGCACCGAGACTCCGAGCGCGCCTTTATAGGAGATGCGGGGCAGTTTCGGGAAATCTTTCGCCAGCAGATTCCAGCAGATCTTGAGAATCAGGGCGCTCAACAGCAGCACCATCAGGAAGAAGGAGATGGACTGCAGACGCAGCTGGGCGATGTCGGTCAGGTCGAGTGAGACGCTGGGCATCCCGGCCTGGACAGGTCCGGTCCAGAAAAAACTGACACAGCCGGCGAGCAGAAGAGTGCGAACCATCATGGAAATCAACTCCGCAGAAGTGCAATGAGAAAGGGTCTATTTCCATCATACATAAGTCCACATGATACGCGAGTCTATTCTATTCACAGTCTGGCAATTTCGTGCGGGAACGCGCTTTCGGGCTTGTCATACGCGGGATCGCCTGTTGACACTCCCCGGCGCGCGGACTAGCATTGATCCATGATCGCTGCTGCAGCGCTGTGCAGTTGTGACATTAGACTCATATTATTCCTTCCGCGTTGACCTGCCCGAGCTTATGTCTGCCGTCGAGAACAGCCCTTCCCCCGAAACGAACCCGGAGCCGAATATTCCGGACCGCAATGGTTTGACGCTGCTGATGCTGGTGGCCGTCATTCTGCTGCCGCTGGCGACCTGGTTTGTCTTACCCCTGGTTCCGCCGCTGGGGAGTCTGCCCGAACTCTACTCGGGAGGCACTTCGTATCCGGCGTCCCCCCTGCACTTCGATCGTAGCGGGAGTCTGCAGACCGCGAGTGCGGAGGGTTCATCAAAAGAGCTGCCTCTGATTACCAACGTGCAGATTCTCGATTTTGACGGAGATGGAAAAAATGAAATTCTCGCCTGCGATGCCGGCAATAACCGAGTGCTGCTGATCTCGATCGATAATGAGGGAGTCCAGACGACGCGCACGCTGATTGAGGATGTGGCTGCGCCCGCGCATGCGACCGCCGTGGATATTGACGCCGACGGCGATCTGGATCTGGTGATTTCGGTGCTGGGCAACATTCAACCCGATGATGGAGTCGTGGGCAAAGTCGAGCTGTTTGAACAGACGAAAGACGGTTTTGTCAGACATGTGATTCTGGATGACGTCCGCCGCGTTGCCGATGTGCAGCCGGGCGACTTCGACCAGGATGGCGACCTCGACCTGGCGGTGGCTGTCTTCGGCTACAACCGCGGTGAAGTCCTCTGGCTGGAGAACCAGGGCCACTTTCAGTTTGTGGATCATCTGCTGCATCGGGCTCCGGGTACGATTCATGTTCCCGTGGCGGACTTTGACGGGGACGGCGATCTGGATATCGCGACGATCGTCTCGCAGGAAGAAGAAGAACTCGTAGCCTTTGAAAATCTGGGCCAGGGAAAATTTAAAACCCGGTCCCTGTGGATGACGCCCAATATGGACCTGGGCAGTGCGGGTCTGATTCACGCCGACCTCGACCAGGATGGCGATCAGGATCTGATTCTCCCCGCGGGCGACAACCTCGAAGACTTCGATGCGTACCCGCAGCCTTACCACGGATGTTACTGGTTTGAGAACACGGGCGACTGGAAGTTTAAGCAGCACCGCATTTCAAACCTGGGAGGCACGTATGCGGGGGATGTGACCGACCTGGACGGCGACGGCGACCTGGATGTTGTGCTGGTGAGCATGACGAACGACTGGTACACGCCGGGAAATGCGAGCCTGGTCTGGCTGGAAAATGACGGTCAGCAGAACTTTAAAAGCTGGCAGATCGACAGTGAGCCAATCCATCTCGTCACGGTTGCAACGGGCGACCTGAACCAGGACGGCCGGCCCGACATCGCCGCTGGTGCGTTGAATATGCGGAAACCCTTTGATCGTATCGGACAGGTTTCGGCCTGGCTGCAACGTGCGGAAGGGGGACGCTGATGTTGTTTCGCGCGTTGATGCTGTTATTGATCGTTGAAGGCACCTGGTGCGGATATCTGTTCTACCAGCGGGCTGCACGACCGGAACCGGTATTGCCCGAAACGCGGTTGATGGACCCTTTGTTCGTGGAGGATGTCGAACCGCTGGTCACGCAGGTTCAGAAAGACAATGCGCCTTACGACTGGATGCAGCTGGGTGAGGCTTTGCTGGGCCAGGGATATTACAGTCATGCGGCACTCTGTTTTGAACAGGTTGCCCGGCTGATGCCCGCGAGCCGACTGGCCGAAAGCCGCATCGCATATTGCCTGGAACGGACCGGGCGAACCTCGGAGAGTACCGACAAGTACCTGAGTCTGCTGGAAACCACAGAAGAAGGGCGCGAAGGCGACCGCGAGCGGATGCAGATCCGCTATGAAATCGGTCGCAATTATCTGCGCGAGGAACAGACTGATAAAGCGGAGGCGATCTTCCGCGAGAACCTTGGTTTCCTGCCGGCCCGTTATCAGCTGGCCAAATTGTTGATTCGCTCGGACCGCATTGAGGAAGCGCTGCCTTTAATTCAGGAATCGTTACAGCGGGTTCCCCAGTCACTCAAATTCCGGGAACTGGAACTGCAGGCGTATCGCAGACAAGGCGACATGGACGCGGTCAACCGAAGTGCCCTTGCACTGGCGCGAGCCCAGCACTCAGTCCCTTTGCATCCGGGTTCCGATTTCGTCGAGCCCTATCGAATGCAGTATGGCATCGATCGACGGGTGGAAGAGTTCAATCAGCGGATCTCGGGAGGCACACTGGACGAGCTGGCGGGCGAACTGGAACAACTGATCGCGCTGCTCGACAACCGCCCCACGACCCATTATCCGATCTTCCTGATGCGGCTGGCGGAAGTGAATCTGCAACGAAAACGTCCCGAACAAATTGGCAAAACGATTCAGCAGTTGAACGATCTGCAGATCCACAACGCCGAGACCCTGCTCTACCAGGCACAGTCTCTGGGGATGCAGGACGAGTGGGATCAGGCTGCAGAGCTGGCTCAGCGGGCGGCGCTGCTGACCAAAGATCCGGACCTGCATCAGCAGATTGCGGACATCCTGAATCAGGCGGGCCAGACGGAGGCAAGTATGGCGGCACACGCACAGGCCTTGCGGCTCAAAGGGATGCTGGCTTACCGCGAGAATCAGCTCGCAGAGGCGGAAGCCCTGCTCGATCAGTCACTCTCCCTGAACCCCGCAGATCCCCAGGATTGGTATGACCGGGGTCTGATTCGGCTCGCGCTGGGAAAAACCGAGGCGGCCCGGTCTGACTTTCAGGCCTGCCTGGATCGGGCGCCCCGACACGGTCGTGCGCGGCGACAACTGACGCCGGCCGACTACAAATAAGCGTAACCTTATATATATCAAGACTTACGTTATATTTTCTACCTGAGAAATGCTGAAGCAGTCGCCAGGTCCCCCTTCTCCTGACAGGTACAAACCTCCTGCAGTAAACACATTTCTCTTAGGAAGCACTTTCTTTATTAACAAAATTATTGAATTCCTGCAGAGAGTGTGTCTAATATAAAAAAGCGTCTCAAATAATTCCCAATTACATTTCTATTAAATTTGAGGTCATGTCTTTATGAAGAGGAACAGTAGTGTGATCTGCGGCGTTCGCTGGCGTGGATTCACCTTGATCGAACTTCTGGTTGTTATCGCCATCATTGCTATCTTAATTGCCCTTTTGCTGCCCGCTGTACAACAGGCTCGCGAAGCTGCCCGCCGCAGTACCTGTAAAAATAACCTGAAGCAGATGGGCGTTGCCTTTCACAATTATCACGACACACACCGCACCTTCCCTCCCGGCTGGATCGACGGCAATCAGACCGTGGGTGATGCTTCCGAAGCTGCCAACAAGAATGGCCTGGGCTGGGGCACAATGATTCTGCCCTTCATGGATCAGACTCCGCTCTACAACCAGATCGGAACTGAGACCAACGGTTTCACCATGAACTGGCACATCGGGTATACCGGTTCGACATCTATCCCGTCCGCCAAAACCGTAATCCCCGTGTATAACTGCCCGTCCGATCCGATGGGTGGCATCAATATCGACAAGGGAAGCTTTGGAAAATCCAACTATGGAACCGAGCGTCTGCTGATGGGCGTCAACAAGAAGCTGCAGATTCGTGATTTCCGCGACGGAACCACCAACACGATTCTGGTCGGCGAAGTAACCACACAGGACGAGACCGGTTCGACCGGCAGTTGTGGTGGTGCCGCCTGTAATGAATTCATGGGTAAACTCTGGATCGGTGCCCGGACTGCCTCCTGGGGCTGGGAACGGGGACTGCAGGCCGAAGACGTCTACTTCATCGGCTACAACGCACCCGATGACTTCATCAACGGTGGTGCCCGCGACCCTGCCGACCGGTTTGCTCTGTCGAGCCCCCACGTCGGTGGTGTGCATGTCATGCTGGGTGACGGTTCGGTCCGCTTCCTGTCGGAAAACATCGATGTGAATACCTACACATGGCTGAATAACGAAAAAGACGGGAACGTACTGGGCGAATTCTAAGCACGCCTCCGTCGATGACCACCCGTCACCAATTTCGTGATATCTACTTTCTTGAGCACAACGGTTTTCAACTGAGAGCCGTTGTGCCTCTTTTACTGCAGCCCGAGCGGGACTGCAGTCATTCCCTGATTTCTCCTGATTAATCCAGAGTATTTTCAAGATGACAAAACACACGCTGCTGCTGATGTTTGGATTGACGCTTTCCCTGTTGTTGACCGCCTGTGGTGGTGCCCCCGATGACCAGCCCGAGCTGGGTACGGTTTCGGGCGTAGTAACCATGGATGGCAAACCGCTGCCCAATGCGAATGTACGGTTCTACCCGGACGCCGGACGGGCGTCTGCTGCGAAAACGGATGACTCGGGTCATTACGAACTGGTTTACATTCGCGACGAAATGGGGGCGATCCCCGGCAAACACAGTGTCAAGATTTCAACCCTCGACGAAGCCAACGATCCGTTCGGCGACCAGGGTAGCGAAACCGTTCCTGATAAATACAACAAAAAAACCACCCTGGAAGCCACCGTTGAACCCGGCGAGAACACGATCAACTTCGACCTGGAATCGAAGTAAACGTTTTCAACCGAAGGTCGACCGCGATCTCCTGTGGATCTGAAGACAAAAGCCCGCTATCATGATGACAGCGGGCTTACTTCATTTCGGGTGCGAATCATGCAGACTCAGCTGGCTCAAAAATCGTTTTCTCTGGAGCATCTCGTCATACTCTGCAGAAAAATCCGCGCGGTGCTGCTGCATCCCCAGACTCTGTTACGCTGTCTGATCTATCTGCAGTGTCTGTTGACCCTGTTTCTATTCTGCCTGTTTCATGGCTGGCTGCGATTCCTGGGTCCTTATGAAACGATGCGACCTCTCCTGCCTGCTTTGGATACCTGTATTTCGCTGGTTCCCATGCTGTGTGTCTGTTTTGGCTTTGCTTTTCTGATATTGTTCGGTTCGATTCAATATCCGGCAGGTCAAGCACGACTCTGCCTCATATCGTATGCGGTCAACTTTGCGGCGGCGATCTTCTTCTGGTATTTCCTGTACGCCAGCCGAATTCCTGTGCTGTGAGTTCGCAGCTTACTTTCCACTGTGGCCTGTGGAATCGAAGACCATCCATTTGGGAAGTGGGATGGAAGGACTGCGGGCGATGAGCAGCAGGCAGCCGATGACGATCACCAGGATCGGAATTTCCACATTGAAGGTAACGTAGCCGATCTGTCTCAGAACGGAGAGGGTGCTGGCGATGAGGAAGAAGGGGCCGATCAGGACGGAGGACTTGTCGATTCCGCTGACGGCGAAGGAGGTCAGACCGGTGATTGCCAGGCCGAGAATCCAGATCCAGTTGAGTCCGGGCACGATGTTGAGTGTCGTCAGTAACCAGCCGGTGCCGATAGCGATGATGAGCAGCGGAATGACCAGTGTTTTGCGGTTCGAGGCGGCGATTTCAGCAGCAGGCTGGGTGACTGACGTATTCATCATTCTGACATCCTGTTCTAAAAGGTTGAAAGTGGCTTGATATCATTCAGGCGGTGTCCCGTCTGGAATCTCACGCGGTTTCGGGAAAAAATCTGAGATTTCCCGGGAAACGGCGTTCCGCGTCGATTTGAGGCTCTATTTCAGGGAAGAAACGCACATTGACGCTCCCCCTGACTCAGAATTAGGATAGTACCTAGCATATCCGCCCTGACTTCCCCTCTTCTGCCGGACCAGCTGTCGCCAGTCACCTTTCACGTGGTTCGAATTGATGCCTGATCGCTTTACCGCTGTTCGCTTCTTTGTTCTGTTGTTGTGCGTCTGCCTGATGGCGGGGGGATCGTTGTCTGTCCCGGTTCGGGCTGCGGAACCGGTCACGCGGGACGTGGTCCTGAACTCGATCGAACAGGCGCGCCAGTATTTATTGAAACAACAGCAGACTGACGGCAGCTGGCAACTCGCAGCGCGTCCGCAACAGACGCTGGTACTGACGAGCTTCACGCTGCACGCCCTGCTCCACGCTGGGATGACGCCCGAAGCGCCGGAAATTCAGCGGGGGTTGAAGTGGCTCCGTCAGCAGGATCCCGTCAAGACGCACGAAATCGCCTTGATGCTGGAGACGCTGGCCACCGCGGGTGAACCGCAGGACCTCGTGTTGCTCAAGCGTTTCACCGAGAAACTGGAGTCCGGCAATTCCGAGGGCACCAACGACGGTGCCTGGAGCTTTGGGAACTCAGAGAAGAACTACGCACACTACGCCGCACTGGGACTGTATGAAGCGGCGCAGCAGGGAGTGGCTGTGCAGTCCGCGACCTGGCAGCGGGCCCGAGAACACTGGTTGAAGCGACAGCGTCCCGACGGGGGCTGGGGTTCTCAGAACAGTCAATACAGCCGGGGCGGAATCACTGCGGCGGGAATCGCGTACCTGGTTTCGACACAGCATCGGCTCCGCGCCGCGCAGACCGATCTGAATGCTGCGGGCAAACCGGACTGCTGTGGTCCGCCGTTCCGCGATGAAGCAGTTGAAGCGGGGTGCCGCTGGCTGGGTGATCATTTTACAGTGACCCACAATCCGAGTACCGACCCAGTGGCCGATGGTTCGGTCGGCTATCTCTATTACCTTTACTGCCTGGAACGGGTGGGTCGACTTACGGGCCGCCGTTATTTTGTCAACAGTACCGGACAACGGCACGACTGGTATTCCGAAGGGGCTGCGTACCTGGTCGCACATCAGAATCCGATCACGGGCGCCTGGAAAGGAGCACCGGTTCTGCTGGAAGACTGTGAGATCCTGGCGACGAGCTATGCCCTGCATTTTCTCGCGCGGGGACTGACGCCGATTCTCGTCGGTCGGCTGGAATGGGGTACGGGAACCGAAGCGGATCAGGCCGACCTCCCGGGGTCGGCCCATGACACGCCGGCGGCGGCCTGGAACCTGGCGCAGTTTACCAGTCGACTCCAGGGCTGGCCGAAACGATTGACGTGGCAGTCGATCGACATGCAACGGGCCGGGCCTGAGGACCTGGGACTGGCGCCGGTTGTGGTGCTCGATGTTGCAGACGCCGGTCTGTTGACCGAACCGCAGACGCGTCTGTTGCGGGACTATCTGCAGCAGGGCGGATTTCTGTTTGCTGTCGGAGGCTGCCGAAGTCCTTCACCGGACCTGGCGATGCAGTCGCTGGTCGCGAGGCTTTATCCCAAAGGTGAAACGCAGTTACGGAAGCTGGACGGTTCGCACCCCGTCTATCGCAGCGAATTTCCGTTGAGTGATCGCCAGAGTGGTGCACCGCTGGTGGAACTCTGGGGGGCCGAGACCGGCTGCCGAACCGCGATAATCTATGCCCCGGAAGACCTGACCTGTCTCTGGGAAAAATGGTCGCCGGTGACACGAGCGGAGCGATCTGCGCCGTTCGAGAAGTATCTCACACGTGCGCTGCAGACGGGCGTGAATGTCTGCGCCCTGGCGGCGGGACGGACGTTGATCCGCGAGCTGCCGCGCACCGCATCCGAGCGGAAGCAGACCGACGCGGAGCGGATTGAACATCGGCTGCTGAACATCGCCCGCATCCGTCATTCGGGTGAATGGGATGCTGCCCCGCGGGCTCTCCAGAAATTGCTGCAGGCGATGAACCAGGTGTCTGCGGTGCAGGTCGCGACGAAACCGCGACTGCTGCCTTTAACCGACGAGCGACTGTTTGCCCATCCCCTGCTCTATCTGCATGGCCGGTATGGATTCGCCCTCGATCAGGGTGAACAGCTGAAGCTGCGCACTTACCTCAAACAGGGGGGCGTGCTGTTTGCGGATGCCTGTTGCGGAGCCGACGAATTCGATCAGAGTTTCCGACGACTGGCCGAACAGCTGTTTCCGGGCCAGCGACTGAAGCGGATACCCGTCGACCACGAACTCTTTTCGCGTACCACCGGATTTGAGCTGCGGGAGGTTGGTTTTCGTCACCCGATTGATCTGCAGACGAAAACCAACAAGGAACGTGTGACCCGCGTCGCTCCAGAAATCGAGGGAATCGAAATTGACGGTCGACTGGCGGTACTCTACAGCCGCCACGACCTGAGCTGCGCCATCGAACACGGCGACCGCATCGCCTGCCCGGGCTATGTGGCGGAAGACGCCGTGAGACTGGGGTTGAACATTGTCTGGTATTCGCTGCTGCAGTGAGACACTGTGGTGTTTTATTGAGAGAGGCGTAAGCAGGGTTTAACATCTACCTGTGGGTGCATGTCATTCATGTGTAGAATCTGTCATGAGTGAGGGCAGTCTGCGATGTTTGAACGGTAGACGGGCTTTGTCGAAGGCGGTGGTCCAGGTTTTCTCCCAGGCGGGGTCGGTGCAGTCGGCATAATTTTGATTGTCCTGCCGCAGGAGGATTGTCTGCTGTACCGTGCCCACACTATACAAGGCCAGTTCCAGTTCGCCTGGCTTTTGTTTCCAGACCAGTAACGACAGAGCTAACTGAATCAATTGATCCAGATGATCCAGACCATCGTCAGGGTAATAAAATCTTTCGAGATCGCACCAGAGAATCAAAGACGGTTCGATCCAATACTCTTTTTGATTTATCGCGTGCTGTTGCTGATTGGGAGTGAACACCGTGCATGTCAGCCCGGGCTTTACCGCCGAGTCGGGAAGTGTTGAGGAACGGTACATCGACTGCTGCTCGATCAGCCAGTTCAAGAGCTCCCTCGGTGTGCAGTCTATCTTCAACGAGAACGCGTAAATACGAGACAGTCGATCTATGGTTCCAGCTCCACATTGCTGATGCCTTCGCGGCCCGGGTCGAAGATGTTATTCGAGAGATGAATGCCAGTCGCTTTGCGGGCGATGCGGATGGCGTAAACGTAGCGCGGTCCCTGCTCTGTTTTGTCCGGCTGGAAGCGACTCGAATTCTGAACGATGTTTCCCTGGATGATCACGTCGGCTAGGGGCGGGTTGTCTGGCTTCTGACCTTCGTCGAGCAGGATCGGATTTCCCTGACTGCCCCAGATCCAGTGGGCGTTGCCGAAGCCGAACTGGGAGATAATATTGTTCGCGATGATCGAACCACCGTCGCCGTTATCGACGCGGGCCGACCCTGAAGGTGATTCCTGACGGGCCGCGTGAGAGGCAGCGCCCGGCATCAGGCCGATACTCCAGAGATCGTTTTTGATGAACTGGTTGCCGATGATGACCACGTTGCGGGAGCCGTGCATCGCTTTCATGCCGACGAAGCAGTTGGAGACGACATTTTGTGCGACGATGACATGGTCGGAGTGCAGGTCGATGCCCTGCGCGCCGTTTTCGATCGTGTTCCCCAGGATCTGCGTGCGCTCGCTGGCGGTGGGCGAAGTGACGATGATGGCCGATCCCTGGTGCCAGTTTTTGACCGACTCTCGCTCCCAGGTTTCCTGGCTGGTGAGTGTCCCTTTGGTCTCGTTCTTTTTGACAAACTGGCCGAGCTGGTGTTGCTGCTGGACTGCAGGTGTGGGCAGCAGTTCGGTTTCGGTGATGCGATTGCCCTGGATCAGGGTGCCTGTGCTGGCGTTGACGACGATGCCGGTACCGTCGATGCAGTGAAAGGCGTAGCCCCAGTCGGGGGACGCGGTGCGGTCGTCGACGGCGATCCGCATGTAGTTCGTGATCGTGCAGTTGCGAATGGTGGCGTTGCGACAGTTGAGCAGGTAAAAGACGCCGGACCGGGTGCGATGATTCAAGACGGTGACGTTGTCGAGGACCAGATCCTGACAGTCGCGCAGGTTAATGGCTTCGATGGCGGTCGTCTGTTTGCCCTCCGGTCGAGTGAGAACGAGGTCACGAAACTGCACACCCTTTCGATGTTCGACTTCGATGAACGGGGCTGTGGGGTTCGTCTGAATAATGCGTCCCGGACCAAACAGGCCGCTGCCATCACTGCGGATGACCAGTTTTTCCGAGATCTCATAATCGCCGGCGGGGAGGAAGAGCATCCGCCCCGGCTGGGCATCGAGGGCCGCCTGAATCGACTGGCCGGTGGTGACCATCGGAAAGGGCTGGTTGTTTTGTGCCCGGCTGGAGGTGACGGAGACGAGGAGACTGAAGCAAAGAAGCGTCGGCATGGTGAGTGAGCGCATGGGAGATCCTGTTTTTAATTCGAGCGCAGACACTGTCAGTTTCCTGCTCGCTGCGCCCGGCCCGAATTGCATTCGGGGCCACCCTGGTTTTTGAAACGATGGATTCGATTATAGCTTTCGGCCACGTTGCGGGCGACCACACAGGGTCGCCCCTACGTATGTGATTGATCAACGTGAAAGTGGCGACGATCAGTCGTCTTTCTGTTGCAGGGCATCGACGAGTTCACTGATTTCGGTATCGTTCAATCGAATGGCGGTTTTCTCCAGCATTTTCTGGTAGTGTTCCCGGCCGCTGATTGAGCTGGGGAAGCCGATGTTCTGGCCGTCCTCTTCGTCGTTATTAGAGGTCGTCAGGATTTTGCCGTCGGCATCGAGGATGGCCCACCAGGGAATGCCGCCTTGTGCGCCGGCCCGGATTTTCTTCATGATTTCACTGGAGCCGGTCCAGCGGTGATCCAGCTTGATCCAGATGTAGTCGCGCTCCCAGATTTTGCGTTCCCGGTCGAGGTAGAGTGAAAGCAGCCGACAGGGGCCGCACCAGGTGGCGGTTTCCTGCACGATAACGCGTTTGTTCTGTTCCTTCGCCTGCTTGAGGGCGGTTTCGAGTAATTCGTTCGCATCGCGGGTCGGGTACTGATTCGCTTTGAGAAACTTGAGCAGTTTCTCCTGGTTGATTTTGCCGTCGACGGTGAGTTCTGACTGCGTGATGCGGGCCAGCTGTTTGCCGTGCGTGTCTGTGACCAGCAGTTCGAACTGCTGCGAGTCGAGTTTGAGGTTCCATTTGTCGGCGAGGGCCTGGGCGGCTGCGCGTTTTTCGCCTGTGTCACTGATGGCCATGACGAGGAAAGAATAGAGCTCTTTGCGAACGTCCTTGTCTTCGTAGCGGAGCTTCATCAACTCTTTGATGGCTTTCGATTGGGGATCGCCGAAGAGCAACATGGGATACTGACTGGTGAGGCCGCCCAGCCGTTCGCTTTTTTGATAGCGTTCGAGGGGCGTGCCTGTGACGCCGAACGCGGAGGCGATGCGTTCATCGAGTGTGGGTGGGACATACGGTTTGGGCGCCGGTTTGACTTCGACTTCACCCAGGTCGACCGGCTGGCTGTCTTTCACCTTCACTTCACCGGCGGTACGCCAGGAGATATTGGCGGGATTCTTGTCATGGCGGATGACCAGCGAGAGATTGTACTTCTGCCCGACGACCAGGTCCTTTAGCTCAAAGCGTCCCACATCATCGGTGGTCACTTTGCCCCCATACGCGGTTCGGAAGGCAGAGAAACGATCTTTGCCCAGATAGACTCTGACGCCGTATTGTAGTTCGCGGCCTTTCAAGGGTTCCCCACTGGCGCCATCAATCAGAGTGCCGAAGGCTGATCCTGAGGGTTGGAGGGGGATGGTCACGGTTTTGTCGTCCGGTCCGATCTCCACGACGCCTGTGAGCGTTTTATCTTTGTTGCGGGCATAGATGACCACCTTGTGGAGTTCACGTTCGACTTCGAACTTCCCTGCTTTGTTGGTCGTGGCCTGCATGTCACGACCTGCGAGACCGTGGCGATAAATGCCGGAGATCGAAGCATCGGGTACGGGCTGGGCTGGATTGCCTGCAACGACTGTGCCGTTCAGGATGCCTTTCTCCGGACGGACGGTATGGAAATTGAATTCTTTTTCGGTCTCTGTCGTTATATCAAACTTCTCGATCTTGTTTTGTGACGGGCCGCGCAGATCGAACTTGCCGGAGCCTACGAACAGTTCGAAGTCGCCGTTTTTATCTGTCGTCGTGCGCCGAACGATCATGGGGCGCACCGATTTCCGGCTCTTCTCCGGGTTCGGCAGATCGACGTCTTTCATATTGTGGGCGGCCTGACCGTACTGGTAGGAGTAGATCGTCTGTCCCTCGACCGGCTGATTGTCTTTGCCGGTCGTGACGCGACCAAAGAGACGGGTGGCGGGGCGGAGCTTAAAATCGAGACTGGTACGGGGCTGGTCCGGCTGGAGGGCGAAGCCGGTTTGGGGCGCGGCGGCCCATTTCTCATTTCCGGCGGTCACGAGGTAAACCATGTTGGGGGCAGCCTCGATGGTATAGCGTCCCTCGTCGTCGGTGGTTGTTGTGCCGCGGAAGGAATCGATCATATAGCCTTCTCCGGCTGCAGATATTGGAATACCTGCCGCCGGCGATCCATTGGGGAGGGAGACCTTGCCTGAGAGGGGGACGAGTTTCTGCAGGCGCATGGTCAGCTTGCCTTTGTCTTTCTCCGGGTCGTACATGGTGCGGAGGTGCGCGTATCCTTTCCCGCGGGGCCACATGGTAATGGGCGTCTGTTGCCAGTGTGGGATCCAGTCGAAGTTGACCGTGCCTGACTGATCGGTTTCCGCCTGAATCAGGTTGTAGAAATACGAGAGATTGACATCGCGGGGCTGTCCTTCTTTTTTGAGATACCAGGGAGCGACTTCGACGCCGGGCAGCGGCTTACCGGCTGTGTCGACGACTTTGATTGACAGTGGCTGTGTGCCATCCAGGGTCAGGCGAATGGGATGGTCGGGGACCTCCGGACGTTTGGCCTGCTGATCGCCGTATTGTTCGCGCGAGAGTTCATAGGACCGGTAGTCGAGACCGTGCCCGTCGCTGAAGGCGAAGATGGTTTGAATATCGAGATCCTGAGGAATAAGGTAGGTTGCTTTACCGGTCTGATCGGTCTGTTGCGAGCCCCAGCCACGGTAGTTGGCGAGCAAGGCTGTCGTGGCTCCGGGCAGGGGTTTTCCGTCGCCATCCACCACTTCCAGGATCAGACGCCGCGGCGGTTTGAGCTGCAGGCGCAGTTTGTCGAGTGAGGGATCGTCTTCGATGATCTGCCAGGGAAGACGAACATGTGCCATCTGCTGATCGGGGCCACTTACCTGGATGGTCTGACCGCGCAAGCGAAGGGGTTTGCCTTTGAAGGTGAACCGACCCTGGGCGTCGGTCTGTGTTTCAATATTGGAGTTGTCGGGAAAGCTCTGAACTGAGAAATCGATCAAGACCTGCGCGTTGGCAACGGGCTTGTCCTGTGCATCAACGACGGTGCCCTTAATGGTCAGTTCGGTCTCCTCAGCGGGCTCCGCGGCGTGTAACACGACGGGTGTCAGCAGTGTTGATAACAGCAACAGGGAGCAGAGGAATCTGAGGGCGCGATTTTGTGAACGATTGAATGTGCAACGACTGAGCAGCGTTGAATGGAGCATGGCAACAGAACTCGCGAGAGAGGAGTAGAGAACGGTTTCTCAGTTCACAATCCCCGGGTGTGCCTGAGCCCGGCTGGTGTGCTGGCCGGCGTGAGTGGTGTCACTGACCGGGGGAATCTGAGACGCTACCCGCGGTTCGTTGCCGACACTTTTGATGATAGCGAATGGGATACAGGGGTTCAAATCTTTTCTGGTGGTTTCGATTTGCTACCACGAAAAGCGTGAAAATGAACCGGTTACGATGAAACCGGTGAGCGCCACTTAGTCGTACTCAGAATCTGGAAAACTGAAAGTGTGCTGTTTCCTGAGGTCTTTGATTACCACCAATTACGTGCGTGGTAACTGGTTTGATTTTTTGCTACCACGAAATGCACGAAAGACACGAAAATGAATCGGGGAGAAACCTGTTTCAGGGTTTGTGGTCTTGTTCTGGTGCCGGTGGTTTGGGGGTGAGTTGGACTGTTAAGGTGCCCTTGTCTTTGGCTGGATCGTAAAAGATGCGGTGCGGAATATATTTCCTCTCTTCGAGAACCAGATACATCCGCTGCTTCTGCCAATGGGGGATCCAGGCGAAGACGGTGGTGCCTTGGGCATCGGTCGTCTGTGTGATCTGCTGGGTTGCGTAGAACATCTGGGGCAGAGGCATGGGCCTGGACTGGTCGGATTTGTGTGCAATCCAGGGGGCGATTTTAATACCGGGCAGTGACTTTCCCTCGGCTGATACGAGCTTGACTTTGAGGGGCTGTGCACCGGCGAGCGTCAGTCGCACTGGATTGTCGGGGAACTTCGGAATCTTGGGATCCGGTCTGAATTCCGGGGGAGAATTCGCTTCCCGCTGAGTGGTATAGACAAAATAGTCGGCCCCGTAGCCATCGCGGAGGGCGGCGACATATTTCAGATCGACATCCGGGGGGATCTGAAACGTAATCTTTCCTGCACTGTCGGTCTTGCCCGTTCCCCAGTTCTTCACGAGGTCCATGATGCCAGTAAGGGCTGCGGGAACCGGTTTGCCTTTCGCATCGACGACTTCCAGCTCGATGCGCTTCGGTGGTGTCAACTGTAGACTGAGGTCACTCAATTCAAGCAGTTTCGGTTTCCTTAATGAAGGGCCGGGCAGAGAGAGTTGTGCCATCCTGTTTTGCGAATCTCTGGCCTGCAGGGTCTGTCCCTGAATGTGCCAGAGGTCGTCGGTTAACTTGAAACGTCCCTGGGCATCGGTGGTGGTTTCGAGGTTGGGCAGGTCTAACTCGAACCAGTCACGCGACTCGATGAAGACCCTGGCCCCGGCGACGGGTTGATTCTGTTGATCGACGACGGTGCCCTGGACCGTCTGCTGGAGGGGAGTTCGCGGGTTGTCGGCGCGACTCTGTAAGGGCGCCAGCAATGTGAGTGACAGGAGGAGTAAGTGCATTGCGAAAGGCGATCTGCCGACGCGGTTCGAGGCACGCAGAAAAACGGTAATGAGCTGAGACATGACGTGTGTCGTTTTCAAAAGAGGGAACGATGTTTCATTTCGCCATTTCGGGTGTGCCTGAGCCCGGAGCGATGAGGTGCCGGTATGAGTAGTGTTTATTGGGCAGCGGTTTAATGAGATGCTGCGGGTTGTTCATCTCCGGTCTGTGTGATGATATCGGGTAGAATGCGGGCGTGCAATTTTTTTACGTCACGTTGTGGAGGGAAGTTCTGTTGTGATGTTGAGGGACACTGGTTTGTTTAGCTGTGCGTTGTTGGTTGAGCGAGGCCGTATTGTCATCCGTCTTTACCAAAACGTATTACCGGCAGCTAGTAACTCCGCTCTTAAGTTCGTTCCCACCAGAGCGGTTTTTTATGCTGTTTTCCTGATTTCTGT
>NZ_VTSR01000019.1 GCF_008329715.1 Gimesia chilikensis
GGCCTGGCACCGGGACAACGGGAAAGTGCCGGGAAGATGAAGGAACTCCACATCGAAAAGGCAGGTTCCCGTTATTTGCGCTGGGCGCTGGTGGAGGCCGCCTGGCAACTGGTGTATCGGGTACCGCGCTGGAAGACGATCTACGAAAGGTTGAAAAAACGCTTGAAGGCCAAAAAAGCCATCGTGGCGATCGCCAGGCGTCTGCTGGGAATGATGGTCGCGATCATGAAATCAGGCGAACCATTCACAGCGACACACCAGCCTGCCTGAAACAGGCTGACGAGTAAGACAGAAATGAAGTAATGACATCAGAGACAAAATCAATCGGGAATGTGTGAACGACCCCGACCGAGGCCATGAAGGCGGAGAAAACTCTTCGACCTTCGTCAGGGTGAATGGGGCGTTCTTCGTACGGATGTTTAATGGCGACGGCCTGCAACAGTGGTCGATCCCGAATAGATGGTTGAGCGTACCGCTTGATTGTGTCTCAGAAAGGGATCCATGCGCAAAGAATAAAATCACTTGACAAGATGTTCTTCATAGATGG
>NZ_VTSR01000023.1 GCF_008329715.1 Gimesia chilikensis
CGTTTCATGAACGAAGAGGCGGGCTTTATTGTCTCTGCCGAACTGGTACTGATCTCAACGATCGCCGTCCTGGCGATGATTGTAGGGCTCAGTGAAGTCGCCCATGGTATTAACCAGGAACTGGAAGATGTCGGCTCGGCGTTTGGCCGCATCAATCAGAGTTTCTATGTTGCAGGGGCGCATGGCCACAAGGCCTGCACAGACGGCAGCAGTTTCCGCGATCAGGCGGATTTCTGTGACGGCGAGAATGACATCGTCTGTGATCGTCCGCCCCGCAGCGAAGGGAACGGCTACTACTATTAAGCGATCGCGGAACAGCAGTTCTGCTCACACATAATGTTTCCTTAACAGGAAGCAGGCATGCATCGAGGCGGAGGTCTCCACCTCAGGCACCCTGATCAGCGAATCTGGTCAGGGTGCTTTTTTTATGCGCGG
>NZ_VTSR01000025.1 GCF_008329715.1 Gimesia chilikensis
TGGCAGTCTACAGAAATCAGGAAAACAGCATAAAAAACCGCTCTGGTGGGAACGAACTTAAGAGCGGAGTTACTAGCCACCAGTACTATATCCAACGTCGCAAAAAATTACCGGCGGCCAGGTAGCGTTTATTTAATCGCTTTCTACGTGATCATAAGGTCGACAACGTTAGCTATGTAAGTATCCACCGTGGCCGAGGGTATGCTGTTACTCTTGTTTTCAGGACTTCAACAGCAGAAAAGAAAATTAGTCGCAGGGCCTTAGCCCCGGTTGAAACGTCTTTGCTAGATATCATCCGAATTAAGAAACGCTGCCTGGCGCCTTGCCGCTCAGAAAAAGCAGGGATGAGCTCATATACAGAAAATAGATCACATTCAGAACGATTCCGTAATAGAATAGAACCCATCACCATCCACAGTGTCTTGAAGATATCAATCTCACGGAACTGACACCGAAAACTGAAAACCAGACAGAATGTCACAAGATCTCTCTCTCCACATCTATCCCAAGACGACAGAATTCAACTGTATCGATACGTTCTGGAAGCTGATCAAGCCTGTCAACGAGTGGAGTTCATACACTTCAGACTGGCATGGTTTAAACATTACTCAATTCTCACCCTATCGAGAATATCGGAGTGACATCAAAGATTCGCAGCGAGATCCCAAAACACGTCTTAATAAGTTCACCGAAACAATTAATCAATTGGATGTTCAGCCGGACTATAAACTTTTGCTTGCGACATCCTATCCTTACCATCAAACGAATTCGGGGAACAAACCGAAGAAATATTTTGGAAGTCTCAGAGTGCGTGCATGGGGCTCGGGTCAGTTCCGTGGACACTATCCTCTAGAAGAAGGACTGGGGGAAATCAGTTTCAATCCTGTCCAGCATTTCTTCTTTCAGCCAGAAGTTCTGGTTAGAGACGACGAAGACATTTCCAAGAAAGAAGAGAGCTATCTGGCTTACAAAAAATGCGTTCAGCGAAACTTAGAAAAAATTCGTAATCTGTTTGACCTGCTCATCACACACCTGGATCCTTTCTCGATCAAGCTGTATCTGGGGTCCGGCGCCAGGATTCCTTTTAATTCCCACGCGACTTACTTTTCCAGCCACGAGTCTCTAATGCAGGACCTTAGTTTCATCCGGGATGCCTGGTCTGGCGAAAATCCGATAGAAGACACTCCTCTAAACCGCTTTGACCCAGTCAAGCATAAATGGTTCTTTAACCAGATCAGACCTCAGGAACAGAGCAGGGAGCTCTGGAAAGACATGAGCCGTTTATTACCATCTCTGGATAAGGTCACACCCGATGTAGTGAAACTCGTCTGGGATCAGACTAATCTGGCTTCGGACGAAACACTCGATATCAAGAGGATCAAAGATCAGTCCGTAATTGTTTTCAGTTCGCCCTTTTTCTTAAATACATTCGTTTCAAGATACTATCTCGACGTATTGGAAATGGCAGCCCTCGAAAGTGAGGACAACTGACGACTGAAATTCCTTTCGTGCTTTTCGTGCCTTTCGTGGTAGTAAATAATCACAGGAAGCTAACCCTTTCGCGGTCCATCTCACTTCGGATAAACCCCCACGCGTTTCGCCCACGCCTCCCACTGCGACTTCAGATCATCCACCACCGCCCGCCTCCGTTCCGCCAGGTCATTCAGCTCCGTACGATCTGCTTTCACATCGTACAGCTCCCACTTCTGTGGCTGATACCCCTTGGCCGGCGACACACCTCGTCCCACCAGCTTCCAGTCACCGGTACGCACGAACGCGTTGCTCTCGTGCTCAATGAAGATCGGTCGCCCCCGTTCCAGCGGCTTTCCCGACAGCGCCGGACGCAGTGAAATTCCATCCAGCGTGTGAATCTTGTTGCCGGCGAACGTTTCCGGATAGTCGGCTCCCGCCACATCGAGCAGCGTCGGCATCACGTCAATCAGCTGGGCCGGGCTCGTGTACCACTCGGCGCGCGGCTGAATCTGTGCCGGCCAGTGCATCAGGAACGGCGTCGACGTTCCTCCCTCATGCGCGAAATGCTTATACAGCCGGAAAGGCGTGTTCGACGCATTCGCCCACGCTTTCCCGTAACTGTTGCTGTGCTCCTGGTTCCGCTTCTCGACATCCCGGAACTCACCCCGACCAAGCACGCCCCCTTCAGCACAACCTCCGTTGTCCGCGAGGAATAGAATCAGCGTGTTGTCCAGCTGATCATGCGCCTTGAGCCAGCCTACCAGCTTGCCGATGTTCTGGTCGATCCGATCGATCATCGCCGCATAAATCGCCATCTTTAGATCCATCTCGTCCTGCTTCTCAGGCTTCAACGTCTCCCAGGCCGGCACCTCTGCATCACGGGGAGAAAGCTTCGTGTCTGCAGAGATCAATCCCAGCTGTTTCTGTTTGGCCAGCCGGCGCTGACGGAGTTCATCCCAGCCGATCCGGTATTTACCCCGATACTTTTTGATCTCCTCCTCATGCGCCTGTAGCGGCCAGTGCGGCGCCGTATAAGCCAGGTACAGAAAGTACGGATCCGTTTTCTGATTTGCGTTTTCCTGATGTTCCTTGAGGAAACGAATCGCGTAATCGGTGAAGGCATCGGTCGTATAAAACGGACGATCCGTCGTGCTCTCCGGATTTTCGATATCCTGGTTGCCGAAGGTCATCCCCCGCGGTGCTACCGGATGGAAATACCGCGTCGCCCCCGAAACACAACCGAAATATTTTTCGAACCCCCGCTGCAAAGGCCAGCGATCCTGGTCGTTAAATCCCAAGTGCCATTTCCCCGCCATGTAAGTCGCATAGCCGGCTGTCTCCAGCACTTCACCTAACGTCACACACTGATGATTCAGATACCCCTGGTAAGCCGGCGGTTTGGAATAGCCCCGCGTCTGATTCGGCGGATTCGTCATCCAGCCAATCCCGGTCTGATGCGGATGCAGTCCCGTCATCAACGTCGCCCGTGTCGGACAGCAGCGTCCCGAATTATAAAACTGCGAGAACCGCACGCCCCCCGCTGCCAGGGCATCGATATTCGGCGTTTCAATCTCACTGCCGTAACAGCCGAGATCGGAAAAACCCATATCGTCGACCATGATCAAAATGATATTCGGTCGCTCGGCTTGCGCTGCATCAGCCGTCAATACAGTCAGACAGACGACCAGACAGGTCAGAGCAGCAAAGATCATCCGAACCATAAACAGGCACCCCATCCAGAGCGGAATGGCGCTAAACACCGAGAATATCAAAAGCTCTGTCACACACAACCGACGGGTAGCGCCTTGCCGCACAGTTGGAGTTTAATGACAATACACTCATTCGACGTTAATCATCTATTCCTTGTTTCATATCACCGACCTCAAGATTGATCCATTGCATGATTGGGCTCTGAATCTTACTCAGGTCCTGACGATGCATTGATTCTGGATGAAGGTGAACCCACTGTTCCCATTGCTCCGTATTGTCTCCAAAATCCTGCCCCGTATGAAACTTCAACAATCGATATGCTTCTTGCCTCGAGAGATACAATCGAGAAGAGGGATCATTTCTCTCTTTCAGATTCGTGACTAAATTTTCAAGTAACGAAACTCGCGGCATCTAATATTCCATATTTAAAAAAAATGATACAGGTTCACAGATCACACTGTGAGTTTCCTGCTCGCTGCGCTCGGCCCGAATTCCATTCGGGCCCATCCCTGTTTTTTGTTTTCGTGTCTTTCGTGCTTTTCGTGGTTCATCTAATCCGTTATGGAAAAGGCCTGATACAAACCAGATCCGCGGTAGGGGCGACCCTGCGTGGTCGCCCGCAGTTCGACGAATTTGCTGTCAGGAAATCGAACCATCCACAGGTTCCATCCACACCTTAAATAAAATCACGTGGCCCAACAGGCGGGCAGGCACACAGGCCTGCCCCTACCCCAGAAATCTTTTCGTGCCGTCCGTGGTAGTCATCAATTCCATACGATTCGTGGTTCAAACCTACGACCACAGCGAACGGAAATACTTCGCATCGACGGCCGTCTGGTCCAGGCATTGCTGCGTGCTCAACTCTTTCCAGCTGTGCCGGCCCTTGTACTCACTGTGCAGGGAGAAGATCCCTTCGTAACCCAGCTTCCGCAGTACATCGACGTATTCAGGAATCGGTGAAATGCCGTCTGCCACGGGAACCGTTTTGACTTCCCATTTCTGATGGCCTTTCTTATCGCGACCTTCACCCCGCTCCCAGGAAAAGTTCTTCACCGCACACAATGAAATCCAGGGAGCCAGCAGATCGAGGCCCTGCCGCCAGCCGTCGCCGCTCCCCTCTTTGACCATGTGCAGCATATCCACGTACGCCCCGACTTCCTGCGGCGAGTAATCCTGGATCAGCTGATACAGCTGTGTTCCATGCGAAGGCAGAAACGCATTCGAGTGCACGTGCACGCAGGACAGAATTTCGTACTTCTGACACAGCTTCGCAACGTTGCCGATTTTCTTCGTCGTCTCTTTCAGCTGCTGCGCCAGCGTGCCGAACGGCTTGTAGCGGTAATAGCCGATCTTGATCCGGTCGATGCCCTGTTCCTGCGCGGTCGCCAGAATCCGTTCGGCGTTTTTGTCGGGCTCTTCAATCATCGTCGTCAGAAACAGGATCTTCACACCCGCCTCTTTCGCCGCCGCACATGCCTGCGGCAGTTCCTGCTCGGCATTCTCAGGCAAGATGTGCCCCTTGGGCCGCACGGTCAGATCGAGGCCGTCCAGGCCGATCGACTTGAACGCTTTACACACCTCGGGAATCGGCATGTCCTGAAAGCTCTTCGTGAACGCCCCCAGTTGATAACCGCCCGCCGACTTCTCTTTTTTCGTTTCGCCCGCCTGCACAGACGTTGTTTCCGCTGCGCCGCCGGCCAGCATGGTGCCCGCCAGGGCCGAGAGAGACGCCTGTTTCAGAAAATCCCGTCGGGGAAGCCGATTATGAGGGTGGGGAGTATTCCGCATGTTGAAAACCTTCTTTATGATCAGTTGTCGGGTAGAATTCGAGGGAGATCTTTATATAGAGTATGATCACCGTTCGACCCATTTTCTACCGGTATTGACCGTTTTACTGAAATCCCAAAAGAACCACTGTCCGCATGTCTGATCCGCTCACCCTGATCGCCACGTCCACCTTTGGACTCGAAGCCGTCGTCGCCCGCGAACTGAAGCAGCTGGGCTACGAAGACCAGACCGTCGAAAACGGGCGCGTCATGTTCCAGGCGGATAAAGCAGCGATCTGCCGCTGCAATCTCTGGCTCCGCAGTGCCGACCGCATCCTGATCTGCCTCGGCGAATTCACGGCTCTCGACTTCGATGATCTCTTCGACGAAACCCGCGACCTGGAATGGGAACGCTGGCTGCCCCCCTCCGCACGCTTTCCCGTGCGAGCCACCGCGGTCCGCTCCAAAATCAACAGCGCCAAAAACTCCCAGAAGATGGTCAAGAAAGCGATCGCCGAACGCCTCAAGGATCATTACATCAAAGACTGGTTCCCCGAAGACGGCCCCATGTACTCGGTCAGCGTCTCGATCCTCAAAGATCGCGCCACAGTCTGCATCGACACCACCGGCCCCGGTCTGCACAAGCGCGGCTATCGTAAACTGACCGCCGGTGCCCAACTCAAAGAGACACTCGCAGCCGGTCTGATTCAGCTCAGCTACTGGAACAACGAACGTGCCCTGGTCGACCCCTGTTGTGGTTCGGGTACGATTCCCATCGAAGCCGCCCTCATCGGTACCAACACCGCCCCCGGTCTCAACCGCAGTTTCGTCGCGGAAGAGTGGCACAAAATCCCCGCCGAACTCTGGAGTGAGGCCCGCGAAGAAGCCCGCGATCTGCAGGACCTCGACGCTCTCTCATTCCGTCTGCAGGGCTACGACATCGACCCCGGCATGATCCGCATGGCCCGCTACCACGCCCGCGAAGCGGGTGTCGATGAGCTCGTCCATTTTCAGGATCAACCGGTCGCCGAATTCAGCACGCCCCGCAAGTACGGCTGCATCATCACCAATCCCCCTTACGGGGAGCGACTCGGCGAAAAGGAAGAGGCCGAGGTCATCTACCGCCAGATGAAAGAAGCCTTCGCGCCCCTGGATACCTGGTCGATCTACGTGCTCACCTCGCATCCCGGCTTCGAACGCATCTTCGACCGCAAGGCCCGCCGCCGCAAACTGTATAACGGACGCATCGAATGCACCTACTACCAGTTTCCCGGGCCACCACCGCCACGCAAAAGATCACCCTGGGACGACGCGACGAATGCAGATTCAGAGTCTACATCGGAAGCAGACGCCGACACCCCCGCTGACGACACAACCGACTCCGCCGACTGAAGTCAGTTGGACCACATATTACGGATGTTCTTACGAATGTCCTCGGCCGTCGTTTCGATCTGCGCCTCTTCGGGCGTATCCAGATCCTCAGCGTTAAACGCAGGCCGCCGCTGAAACAGGGGAAGCGTCTTCGAAGAAATGAACCGCGTCAGCTGCGCGTAACTGTGTGCCTGGTTCCAGCGCCGGTTCTGAAAATACTGACGATGCGGGAAGCAGACATAGAGCCAGTTCTTCGCCCGCGTGAGCGCCACGTAGAACAGCCGGCGTTCCTCGTCGATCTCATCATTGCTCTCCAGCGACATCTCGGAAGGAATGCTGCCGTCCGCTGCCTGCAATACATAGACCGCGTCCCACTCAAGTCCTTTCGAGGAATGAATCGTACTCAGTACCAGGAAGTCGTCGTCCGTCTTACTGCTGTCGTTGGCGATGTCCTGTGTCGAACTGGGTGGGTCGAGCGTGATCTCTTCCAGGAAACTCATCCGGCTGCTGAACCGGCTGGCCACCTGCTCCAGTTGTTCCAGATCGCGCTGACGGGCTGGCCCGTTGTCGTACTGCTGATCGAGCAGGGGACTGTAAAACGTCCGCACCTGGTGAACTTCAGACGAGATCCCTTTTTTCTCGGACTGCGGCGATGACAGGTTCTTCATCAGCCGAATAAATAAGGGCCAGTGCTCGACCGTCGCCGCCGGTGGTTTGAATTCCGACCAGGCATCAAAGCGGAACCCGGATTCCGCCAGCAGGTTGAGCAGCTGCTGTGCTTTCTTCTGACCGATGCCCGGCAGCAATGTCAGCACGCGCAGACCGGAAACCGCATCGCGGGGGTTCTCCGCCAGTCGCAGGTACGCCATCAGGTCTTTGACGTGTGCCGTTTCAATGAACTTCAATCCGCCGTACTTATGATAGGCAATGTTCCGCCGCGCCAGTTCGACTTCCAGCGCAAGACTGTGATGCGAAGCCCGGAACAGCACCGCCTGTTGATTCAGGGGAATGCCCGCCTCCAGGTGTTCGAGTACCTGCGTCACCACGAAGTCGGCCTGCTCGTTATTGTCGCTGCAGTCCACCAGAATCGGTGGCTCGCCGGCAATCTTCGACGACCAGAGTTTCTTCTCGTAACGCTCATGCGCTTCGTCGATGATCTGATTCGTCGCCGCCAGAATCGGCTGCGTGCTGCGGTAGTTCTCTTCCAGCGTGACCACCGTCGTCCCCGGATACTCTTCCGGGAAATCGAGGATGTTCCGCACCGTCGCCGCCCGGAAGGAATAGATCGACTGGGCATCGTCGCCCACGACCGTCAGACCTGCTCCATCGGGACAGAGATTTTTCAGGATACCCGACTGCAATACGTTCGTGTCCTGGTACTCGTCGACCAGTACCGCTTCGAACTGACCTCGCAGCAGTTTGCCCCCCGCGGGATCAGAAGAGAGCGCGTGCCAGAACAGCAGCAGATCGTCATAGTCGAGTATGTTCTGCTGCTCCTTACGATCGACGAACGCCTGAAACAGCTGCTTGAGAGCGTCCACATGCTCCAGGCACCAGGGGTAATACCGTTCGAGTACCGGCTCCAGCTTGAGGCAGGTATTCACACTGCGGCTGTAGATTTCGACCAGCGTCCCTTTGCGGGGAAACTTGGCCACGTTGTTCCCCAGTTCGAGTTCACTCCGTAGAGAGCTCATCAGATCTTCGGCGTCGCTGCGATCGATGATCGTAAAATCATCCGGCAGACCAATCGACTGACCATAGCGTCTCAACAGACGCGCCGCCGTGGAGTGGAATGTGCCTCCCCAGATGCTCCGCGACCGGGCAGAGGCGGCGTGTTCGCGACTGTCGCCCATCGCCCGCAACAATGCATCGACGCGGCGGACCATCTCATTCGCGGCTCTGCGGGAGAAGGTCAGCAACAGAATCCGGCTCGGATCGATGCCCTGTGAAATCAGCCAGGCCACCCGGTGTGAAAGCGTGGTCGTCTTTCCCGTTCCCGCACCGGCGATGATCAACAGCGAACCGGTATCGTGACAGGCCGCCGCCCGTTGCTGGGGGTTCAGCTGCGCGAACAGGTCTTCAATGTGTTGCGGAATCTCTGACATCCGTGCCTCATCGGGGTCGAACGAAGTGAAAAACGAAACTCAACCCCTATTTTCGCGGCACAGACGATGATCGCAAGGGGCGGCCGCCAAAATTGTGCAGAACGACCGTTTTTCCCTGCGTTCAGGCTCGTTTACAGCTCACGCAAACGCACATTTCGATAGTGCACCTGGTTCACGAGGTTCCCATGAATCTGCAGCGCGATGATTCCCTTCAGCGGAATCTGCGGGTCTTGTTCGACATAATCGACCGTCTGCACCCCGTTGATCCAGAGCTGAATCCGCGGCCCCTGGCAGCGAATCCGATACGTGTTCCAGTCATTCATACGAACGGGCAGATCACGAATCTCTTTGGGCGGACCGGCCAGAATTTTCCGTCGACGCGATTCGTCATACAGGCAGCCCCAGTACCCGGTCCCCAGGTCCGCCTGGAAACCACTGACTTCATGATCGTCGGGGATCTCTGCGGTACGAATCTGCACACCCGCGTTGGTCTTCTCACCCAGCAGCTTGAATTCCAGGATCAGCTCGAAGTCTTCGTACTCTTTATCGGAACGCAGAAACTCGTTCTGCTTGACCTTCTCCGTCAGGCTGCCGGCGACGATCTCACCATCTTCGATCCGGAAGATCTCCTCGTTCCCATGCCAGCCGTTAAATGTTTTCCCATCGTACAGCGGCTGAAACCCGAGCGCCTGCTCTTCCTGCGCCGCCTGAGCACTGATCCGCTCCAACTGCTGTTCTGCCCGCTGCTTGAGACCTGCGTTGTCTGTCGTTGTTATCACCTGCTGTAACGCATCTCGCAGCAGTGTGTTCTCGATCGGCGTTCCCCGTTCGGCCCACGAAACAATCGTCGCAGACGCGGCAACGTTCAGATCTTTTTCCTTGAGCAGATTGATCGTGAAGTTGACCGCTTCGGGAGTCGGATAACGCCGCAGCACTTCAAACACGAGCTTCTTCTCATCGTTCCGCTCCGCATTCGCGAGCGTATTACGACAGACTTCCAGCCGTTCAGCCGGCGTCATATTCAGCTGCCGGGCCACGCGGATGTATCCCCGCAGCGCACGGATCTGATACTTGCGATTCTCCAGTGACTGCGCCAGATCGAGCAGCGGCGGTGCGACATCAATCGTCACCCATTTGCCCAGCAGGTCGGTCGCTGTGTTCTGTAAGGCATCTTCATTCGAACGAGCTGCCGCCACCATGGTTTTCAAAGCGGTCTCGCCGCCGATGGCCGCCAG
The DNA here is from genome assembly GCF_008329715.1 of Gimesia chilikensis. Lineage (GTDB taxonomy): Bacteria > Planctomycetota > Planctomycetia > Planctomycetales > Planctomycetaceae > Gimesia > Gimesia chilikensis. The sequence goes on from NZ_VTSR01000025.1 coordinate 9,661, forward strand.
CTGATTCAGGATCAGCTGCTGTTGTTCAATCGATGCTCCCTCCATCGCCTGTGCCAGGGTCTGGGCCGTCTCTTCGAGTGGCAGCCGGGCACAAGCCGCTTTAAGGGCATCGCTGATCGCAGCATCACCGGGGTTCTTCACCGCCAATGTGATCAGTTTCGGCAGATCGTCTGAAGACGTCGTACCACCCAGTGCCTGGATGGCGGCCTGTTTGACTTCCGGATTCGAGTGACCCACCAGCTGATAGACAGCGGGAGTCAACGAACTCAGCCGACAATCACCGGCCAGCTGTAGTCCCGCCAGTTGCTGAGAGAGTGCCTCACTCTCGACCAGCTTCCGGGTACTCTCTTCAATCGCGGACTGCACGTTGTCAGCAGTTTGACTGCCGTTCATTTTTCCAATCGTATCTGCAGTCGCCTCGGTCAGAGCAGATGGATTCTGCTTGAGCTTTCCAAACAAAGCTCCGAGCACCTGCAGCTGTTCGTCAGCTTTCAACACAGACACCAGCTCACCCAGCGAGAGAACCGCCTGTAGTTGTAAGGCTTCACTCTCACTTTTCAGTGCCTGCTGAATCAAAGGCAGAGCACCCGCATTTTTAGACTGACTCAGCGCGGCAATCACGAGCCCCTTCCGCTCGTCAGACAGCTCCGGATAGACGGCCACTAACGTCGTCGACGCTTCCGGTCCCACCTTACGTGCTGCCTGCAGACCAGCCCGGAATCGCGCCAGGTCGTCGGCTTTGAGTGTTTTCGCTAACAGGTCGAATCCATCCTTACCCAGCAGCACAATCGCCCGCTGCGTCGCCGCCAGGTTGACGTTCTCCGGCAGATCCGCCTGCAACACCACTTCCGTCAGCTCGACTGCCTGTCCTTTGTTTTTGTCGGCCAGCGAACGGGCACACATCAACAGGGCAAACGCGACCTCCTGCTTCACCGCACCCCGGTCGGTTCCCAGCGATTGTTTCAACGCAGCCGCCGCATCGCTTGTACCAATCGCCCCCAGGGCATGCGCTGCTGCAATCGCGACTTTCGGATTATCATTCGCCAGCAGTTTCGCCAGTTCAGCGGTCGCCCCTTTGTCTCTCCGTTTCGCCAGCGAGTTGATCACCCCCACCAGCTGGTCCCCTTTGACCGACTTGAGAGCCGCTTCCAGAGCCTGATCGGCGGCGTCAGCCGGGATATTCTCCAGAGCCGAACGGGCGTAGGTCGCCAGTTTTTCATCACCGAGATATTTAGCAATCGCAGGCACGGACTTCGCATCGCCAATCGCCGCCAGCCGACGACAGGCCATCGCTTTGTCGTAAGTGGAAGCATCGGAATTAAGAACGTTGACCAGCCGGGTTGCTTCCGAATCGGATTTCTCCGCGGCGGACACCAGGTTGGCTGAAGAGAACAGACTGATAGAAAGAATTGTGAGCAGACAGAATCTGAACGAGAACATGAGTGAGGATCCCTCAGGTGCTGAAGTAGTTAAAGCTGATTCAGGAAAACGGATGACGACGGTCAGCGGCGTAGACTAAACGGTCCACGGCTCCCGCATGGCGCGGCTCCGCATGCGGTTCGCTTCATCGTCATTCACGAATTCTTCTTTGACCGGGTCGAACTGCAGTTTGCGACCCAGCTTCCAGGCAATCGCGGCCGCGTGGCAGGCGATGTGCGAACGGGCCATCACGTCTTCATTTGCAGCCGGCTGCGAACGGGTTTTCACACAGTTAAAGAAATCACGTACATGGAACTTGGGCGACGTTCCCGGAATCGCACTCGGCGAGGGCAGGGAGGCCCGCAACCGGTTCGAGGAAACAGCCGTCTGTCCCGAGTCGCCGGTTTCGACCCAGCCTTCTTCCCCTTCGAAACGAACCGGACAGGTTCCCAGACCCATCCAGCCATTCCGCCGCATGACCAGCTTCACGCCGTTTTCGTAGACGCACTCGATCACATTGTCGTTGGGCACATCCATCGGTTCATAGGTCACGGGCATCGTGTCATCCGCTTCCAGCGCCCACTGGCAGATATCCAGCGTATGCGCGCCCCAGTCGAGCAGCTTGGCCCCGGAATCGAAATCGTAATGACCGCGCCAGGCACCATCCACATAGGCATGGTTATAAGGACGCCACGGTGCAGGGCCGAGCCACATGTTCCAGTCGACTACTTCCGGATCGGGTTCGGGTTCCGCAGGCAGCCAGTCGTGACGATCGATCAACTGATAGATCGAAGCGTGTACGGTATGAATCTTCCCCAGCTGACCGGACTGCGCCAGGTGCGCCGCATGCGCGAAGTTCGACACATTCCGCCGCTGAGTCCCCGCCTGGAATACACGGCCGGTTCGTTGAATCGTCTGCTGCAGCTTGCGGGCCAGTTCGATCGAAATCGCACACGGCTTCTCGGAATACACGTCTTTCCCCGCTTCCGCAGCCATCATCGAAGCGGTCGCGTGCCAGCGGTCCCCCGTGGCAATCAACACAGCGTCAATGTCATCCCGCGCGAGCAGCTCGCGAAAATCGCGATAGGTTTCGCATTTCTGATCGCCATTCGCTTTGTCGGCCATTTCCTTTACGGTCTTCCGCTGATCCGCACGCACATCGGCGATCGCCACAAACTGCACATCGGGCTGTTCGAGCATGTGGCTCAGCACATAGCCACCCCGTCGACGAATGCCGATTCCCCCCAGGATGATTCGCTCACTGGGAGCAACGGTGCCGTTCAGGCCCAGCGCGGTGCCGGGAATGATCAGGGGGGCAGAAAAGACCGTGCTGGCGGCAGCAGCGGTTTTAATAAAGTCACGACGATTAAGCGCACTGGAATTCGTCATCGGTTTCTCCTCAAAAGCCTTCTGAGAACAGGCTGAGTTCGGGTATGTCGTCTCTGTGAGAGTACCAAAGGATGGAAACAGGCGGGATGCTGTTTCATTTATTGTAATGGTCCCGGCGGCGTGCGTCTCTGAAATTGGCCCCATTTTGTGCAGATTTGACGCTTTCCAAACTTAAGGAAACTTATAAATACCACATCCCATTCCGCCTCCAGCCGAACCGATTTTGCCTTCGAATTGTCCCTCTGCTATGATGCTCCCGCCCGACGACCGCTGACCTCCTTTTTCCCTGTGAAAGACGAACCATGGGACAACGTTTTAACGAACTCTCCGAAAAACTGATCGACTTCATCAACGACCAGCGGCTGTTCTTCGTCGGCACTGCCACCGCCGACAGCCGCATCAATGTCTCCCCCAAAGGGATGGACTCGTTCCGCGTGCTGGGCCCCAACCGCGTGATCTGGCTCAACATGACCGGCAGCGGCAACGAAACCTCGGCCCACATTCAGCAGGACGGCCGCATGACTGTCATGTTCTGTGCCTTCACCGGCAAACCTTTGATCCTCCGTCTTTACGGACAGGCCCGCGTGGTTCATCCCTACGACAGCGACTGGACGGAACTCGCCGCCCACTTCCCTCCGAACCCCGGCGCCCGCCAGGTCTTCGATATGCAGGTTGATCTGGTTCAGACCTCCTGCGGCATGGGTGTTCCCTTCTACGATTACGTTGAAGAACGCGAACAGCTCACCACCTGGGCCACCAAACAGGGACCGGAGGGAGTGCAAAAATACTGGCACGACAAAAACCAGCAAAGCCTGGACGGCATTCCCACGCACATCCTGAAAGACCAGTAAAAACTGAGCGGCAAGGCGCTAGTAACTCCGATTACAAATAGTTTCCCACCAAAGCAAATTGTTGCCATTGCTTCCTGGTTT
>NZ_VTSR01000026.1 GCF_008329715.1 Gimesia chilikensis
GTTTTTTATGCTGTTTTCCTGATTTCTGTAGACTGCCAGGTTGCTGGTAATAAAATGCTCTTCCAAGGTTTGATTGGGAATCTCACCTCACCTACCAGAACCAGGGAAGAGCAATGTCAGGCAAGGCTGCCCGTATTGAATTGACGACGTGTATGCGCGAAATTCTAACCATGTTAACTCAGCAGAGGAATGGCAGACAGGAAATTATTGTCCGGGCCCGGATAATTTTACTCGCCTTTGAAAGGCACAAAAATCAAGCCATTGCGGCGATCGTGGATCGATGTTCGAAAACCATCGGACTCTGGAGACGTCGCTGGCGGGACTCTTTTCCAGCACTGCTGCAGATGGAGTTTGTCCTGAACCGAAGTGCCTATATCCGGGCCATCATGGATACACTCAGTGATGCACCTCGCAGTGGATCGCCGGGGTGTTTCACCAACCAACAAATCATAGAAGTGATTGCCCTCGCCTGTAAAGATCCCCAGAACAGTGGTCGCCCGGTGACTTCCTGGACGGGAGCCGAGCTGGCTGATGAAGCACAACGTCG
>NZ_VTSR01000027.1 GCF_008329715.1 Gimesia chilikensis
GCGATTCCCGATCCGATCGCCGACCTGGCAAAACAGGCCCACCAGACCTGGCAAACGATTCAACAGGCCGCCGATCAGAATTCAGACGGGCAGCTATCCCCGGAAGAATGGCCTCTGACCGCACTTCAAAAACAGCTGCCTCCGCTGGCAGGACTGGATTTTCAGGTGTGGGATGCGGATCAGAACGGTCTGGTTTCCGGAACAGAAGCAGAGCAATTAGTTGATGTGGCTTTTGGCATCAAGCATATCAACGGAGCGCCTTTGCGAGACAATCGGGGACGGGTCCTCTACCGCTCTTACATTCTTCCCACTGATCAAGACCACGATCAACGCCTGTCTAAAGAGGAATATGTGCCTTCGATTCGCCTTCCTGAAAAAGAGGTGCTGGAACTGTTTAACGGGATGGATGCAGATCAGAATGGCTTTCTGAGCTTTCAGGAAATGACGACTTCCCGGAACACAAACATCGATGAGTTTGAATACTTTTTAAGCCGCGATCGTGATCTGGACGGATTCCTGAGCTCGGATGAACTCCTGAAATTCAATTCCAACGATGCGACTCCCCTGCGTTTGCCTCAAGGGCTGGCAGCCTTCGATTCTGACGGCGATGGTAAATTTTCATTAACCGAATTCCGTCTGTCTCCCGTAGGCATCAGTTATGTGACGATGCGGGTCTATGGTCGAAAAGATCTAAACCATGACGCGAAGCTCTCCTGGCAGGAATTTTATGTCGAACCCTCTCCACAGGTTATCGGTTTGGCCTGGGAACTGTTTACCCGTTTTGATCGAAATAAAAATGGTCAGTTGGAACTCGACGAGTTTGAGTTTCAGATTGACACCACCAAAATGTCTCCCGAAAACGCGTTTGCCGCCTGCGACAGGGACCAGGACCAGGAACTCACCCTCGAAGAATATACGCCGCTTGTCGCCAATCTGAGCCCCGCACTACGGAAGCGTAATTTTCAGGTATGCGACTTTAACGCGAACGGACGGCTTTCCTTTGCTGAATATAAATGTATGCCTGATATTTTCTCAGCAGAGAAACGGGCCGCGGTCCCTGATCCCATCGCAGAACT
>NZ_VTSR01000028.1 GCF_008329715.1 Gimesia chilikensis
GACGCGAGCAGCATCCCGCGGGATCACTTCGACCTGGCCAACGGCGTGATCGCCGATGCGGTCCGGATCGAATACCTGCCGACTCCCGACCTGGAAGTCACCGTGGACGGCAATGTCGTCGACGATGACACGGGCGTGGTTGACTTCGGTACAACGATCCCCGGCATTCCGGTCTCCAAAACCTTTACCGTGACCAATCTCTCCGCAGATCCGGTCGATGTGACCGGCCTGATCGAGTTCCCGCCCGGGTTCAGCATTGATCCTGCTTCCCCGTTCGGAACGGATACCGTGCCTGTGAACATTCCCGGCGGTGGATCGGTGACCTTCACCATCCAGTTTGATGGCGGGACCACCGGTTCGACCTTCGGTCAGATCTCCTTCACCACGGGTGACGCGGATGAGAATCCTTACAACTTCACCGTAACGGGAGCCGCCGGGCCGGCAACCGTCGGTATCAACGATGGCGACTTTACCAGAACCGGCACCTGGAATGAACACATTCCGGGCGTTGTGGGTGATCCGGAGTTCCTGTACACGGGAGTGCCTTACGTCGGCGGCAGTGGTGCCAATACAGCCAGCTGGGAGTTCGACGTGGAACCCGGCCGGT
>NZ_VTSR01000029.1 GCF_008329715.1 Gimesia chilikensis
GACTTCCAGAACCTGATCGGGGGAACGCAGGACGACCGCTTCGACCTGAGCGACGGGGCCGGTCTGACCGGTACCCTGGACGGGGACACCGGTAACGACAGTCTGGATTACCGGGACTATACCACAGGCGTGACCGTCGACCTGTTCGCCGGCACTGCCACAAACATCGGCGGCGGCCTGGTGGTCGGCACCGGTGGTGGCGATGACGACAACAGCATTGAAAACGTCTTCGGTGGTGATGGCAACGACAATATTACCGGCGATAACGATCACAACATCCTGGGTGACGGCCTGGGCAGCGACAACCTGGACGGCGGCGGTTACGGCGTCGGCAGCGGTAACGGCGGCAACGATGTGTTCCTGATGGA
>NZ_VTSR01000030.1 GCF_008329715.1 Gimesia chilikensis
CCTGGGCAGCGACAACCTGGACGGCGGCGGTTACGGCGTCGGCAGCGGTAACGGCGGCAACGATGTGTTCCTGATGGAACCGGGGGCCGGCGGCAGTGTCGACGTGATCACCGACATCCACGGCAACGACACGGTCGACTTCCGCTTCGCCAGCCAGGGCATCGTCTTCGATGTGGATATCATCAACACTCCACAGGACGTCTTCGGGGGGAACACGGTTGAACTGCGTCAGCTGCAGCCCGAACAGCCGGACACGAACCCCAGCTTCATGGAAAACGTGGTCGGCAGTGAATTCGATGACTACATCTTCATCGATCCGCTCTCGCAG
>NZ_VTSR01000031.1 GCF_008329715.1 Gimesia chilikensis
CTCATCGAGCCCCTGGCTGATAAAGTGATCCTCGCCCACCCTGGTAAATTGCGGGTCATCGCTGAGTCCACGCGGAAAAGCGATCGTCTCGATGCTCAGGTTCTGGCCGAGTTTCTGTCAAGAGACATGGTACCAGCCTCGTATCGCCCAACCCCTCGGCAACGCGATCACCGCGGCCTGGTACGTCAGCGGAGCTCTATTCAACGCCGGATTACTTCGGTCAAGAATCGCATGCGACGGATCATGAGCAACTACAATGCAGATCGACCAGACCTGTTCAGAAAAGCGGGACAAGAGTATGTCAGCAGCTATCCCCTGTCGGCCGCTGATCGGATTTGCATGAATCAACTGACCTCAGAATGGCTTTTCTTTCTCCAACAGTTGAAGTCAGCCAACCAGGCACTGGTCGACTTTGCCGGGAC
>NZ_VTSR01000033.1 GCF_008329715.1 Gimesia chilikensis
GGTAATGTCGTTGCGGGATCCATCGAACACGGTAAACGGTGCATCGCTGGCCATCTGCGGAATCACAAACGGATTCTCAGAAGCCGGCCAGGTGACCGAAACGCGGTATACGCCCGGGGTCAGACCGTAGAATTCCCAGAAGGCGGCGGCATCACCGTAGTGGACGGGATCCACCAGCTGCGACTGCACGGTGTGAATGTCGTCTTCATAGCCGACCCCCGTGGTGATCGCTGCGGTGCCTGCCGGATGGTAAGGCCAGTCCCCGCTCAGTGAGAAGCCCAGGTCGCCGTTGTCGACGATCGTGGCCGGGTTGTCTTCGAACGGGGTCACTTCCTCAAAGTTGAGGTACTGCACGGTCCCCACACCGTCGGCCGTCAGGGAGTAGCCGGTGTCAATCACGGCCTGTCCCTTGGCGTCGAAGTCCAGAATGTCATATCCCCCCCGTCCGTCGGCCGAACGCAGGACCGGCGGTCCGTCGATCGGGAAGTTGCCATCCTGCGAGAGC
>NZ_VTSR01000034.1 GCF_008329715.1 Gimesia chilikensis
CTTTGCTGAATATAAATGTATGCCTGATATTTTCTCAGCAGAGAAACGGGCCGCGGTCCCTGATCCCATCGCAGAACTCGCCAAACAGGCTCATACGGTTTGGCAGACGATCGAGAGCGCTGCCGATAAAAATTCCGACAAAGTCCTGTCAGAGGATGAGTGGCCACTGGAAAAACTGAAAGAACAACTCCCCCCTCTGGGAGATGTCGTATTTCAATTATGGGATAAAGATCAGAATGGTGAGATCAGCAAAAAGGAAGCTGCTTTTCTGATCGATGTGGCATACGGCATGAAACAGGAAAATGGATTTCCTTTGCGTTCTCCGAATGGGACGGTCCTGTATCGTTTTTATATCGATCGAACGGATAAGGATGGAGATTTTCGAATTTCGAGAGACGAATACCTGCCTTCCATCTCTCTTCCTAAAGAAAAGGTACTGGAACGCTTTAATGAGATGGATACAGATCAGGATGGTTTTCTGAGCTATCAGGAACTGACCACCTCTCACACTACCAATATCGATGAATTTAACTATTTTCTCAACAGCGATAAAAATTTAGACGGATTCCTGGATAGAGAGGAAATTCTGAAGATCGGTTCGAATAATGCGACGGACCTCCGTTTATCCCACGCTATGACAGCTTTCGATGGAGACAAAGACGGACGTTATTCGCTGAGCGAATTTCGGCTTTCTCCAGTCGGATGCAACTATGTCACATTTCGAGTTTACGACCGCATTGATTCAGATCACGATATGAAACTCTCCTGGAAGGAGTTCTATGCAGAACCGTCTCCACAATTAATCGGTCTGGCCTGGGAACTGTTTCGGCGGTTCGATATCAATCGAAATGGCTATCTGGAGGTTAATGAATTTGAATTCCGTATCGATCCTACGAAACTGTCACCTGAGAATGCCTTCGCTGCATCAGATAAGAACGGCGATCAGGAACTGGATCTGGAAGAGTATCTGCCACTTGTTAAACAACTGAAGCCGAAACAGGCCCAACGGAATTTTCAAGTGGTCGATTACGATACAAATCAGAAACTTTCACTGGCCGAATACAAAACCCTTCCAGGTCTGTTTTCTCGAGAAACGCGCGGCGCGATTCCCGATCCGATCGCCGACCTGGCAAAACAGGCCCACCAGACCTGGCAAACGATTCAACAGGCCGCCGATCAG
>NZ_VTSR01000035.1 GCF_008329715.1 Gimesia chilikensis
GGTAATGTCGTTGCGGGATCCATCGAACACGGTAAACGGTGCATCGCTGGCCATCTGCGGAATCACAAACGGATTCTCCGAAGCCGGCCAGGTGACTGAGACGCGATATACGCCCGGGGTCAGACCGTAGAATTCCCAGAAGGCGGCGGCATCACCGTAGTGTGCCGGATCCACCAGCTGCGACTGCACGGTGTGAATATCGTCTTCATAGCCGACACCCGTGGTGATCGCTGCGGTGCCTGCCGGATGGTAAGGCCAGTCGCCGCTCAGTGAGAAGCCCAGGTCGCCGTTGTCGACGATCGTGGCTGGATTGTCTTCGAACGGGGTTACTTCTTCGAAGTTGAGGTACTGCACCGTGCCCACACCGTCGGCCGTCAGGGAGTAGCCGGTGTCAATCACGGCCTGTCCCTTGGCGTCGAAGTCCAGGATGTCATATCCCCCCCGTCCGTCGGCCGAACGCAGGACCGGCGGT
>NZ_VTSR01000036.1 GCF_008329715.1 Gimesia chilikensis
GGGAACCTTCGATCTGAACCAGCAGATCGCCCCTGATGACTTCCAGGCCGACGGTGCTCTCTGGGAAGATCTGGGAACATTTACCATCAACAGCCGGACGCTGACCGTGATGCTGACCAACCTGGCCAACGGCCTGATTACCGCTGATGCAGTCCGCATCGAGCGGGTCTCCGCCGGTCCGGAAGTCCAGCTGACCGACGTGACCGATGCCCCGGCTCCGCCGAGCGTGCTGGTCGACGGTCATCCAGGCGGCATCGACTTCGGGACCACCGAACTGTTGACCGACCTGACCCGGACCTTCGAGATCACCAACACCGGTTCTGCTCCCCTGGACATCAGCAACATCGTGATTCCTGCCGGATTCACGACCACGCTGACCGCTCAGAGTGTGGCCGCCGGCGATACGATCAGCTTCGAGATCACGATGGACTCCGACTCCTTCGGCGACCGTTCGGGCCTGTTCTCGTTCGACACC
>NZ_VTSR01000037.1 GCF_008329715.1 Gimesia chilikensis
GACGACTTCAACCTGCAGAACAGCACACCAAGCCTCGTCAACACCGTACTCAACGGGCAGGCCGGTAATGATGAATTCATCTTCGACAGCAACTATGTGCTGCGGGGCTTCATCAACGGGGGTGGGGACGTCGATACCATCGACTACACCACTTATTCCAACGCCGTGCACGTGCAGCTGGCCGGCCTGGGCAGCCTGGACGGATTCCAAGGTTACGAACTCAACGGCAGCATCCTGGGTACTGGTGGTGGCGGAACGGGCTTCGACAACATCAACGACCTGGTCGGTTCAGCCAACAGTGACACGCTGGAAGGCCCGAACCTGAATAACTACTGGGGCATCACGGCCAACGATGAAGGCTTTATTATCGCCGAACGGAACAACCTGGCCATCGGCCGGCCAACGATTGCCGGCGATGCGATTGCGACTCCGCCAGAAGAGCGTCTGGACTTCACCGACTTCCAGAACCTGATCGGGGGAACCCAGGACGACCGCTTCGATCTCAGCGACGGGGCCGGTCTGACCGGCACCCTCGACGGGGACACCGGTAACGACAGCCTGGATTACCGGGACTACACCACGGGTGTGACCGTCGACCTGTTCTCCGGCACCGCTACAAACATCGGCGGCGGCCTGGTGGTCGGCACCGGTGGTGGCGATGACGACAACAGCATCGAAAACGTCTTCGGTGGTGATGGCAACGACGACATCACTGGCGACAACGATCACAACATCCTGGGTGACGGCCTGGGTAGCGACAACCTGGACGGCGGCGGGTACGGCGTCGGTAGCGGTAACGGCGGCAACGATGTGTTCCTGATGGAGCCGGGGGCCGGCGGCAGTGCCGACGTGATCACCGACATCCAC
>NZ_VTSR01000038.1 GCF_008329715.1 Gimesia chilikensis
GACGACTTCAACCTGCAGAACAGCACACCAAGCCTCGTCAACACCGTACTCAACGGGCAGGCCGGTAATGATGAATTCTTCTTCGACAGCAACTATGTGCTGCGGGGCTTCATCAACGGGGGTGGGGACGTCGATACCATCGACTACACCACTTACGCGAACGCCGTACACGTGCAGCTGGCCGGCCTGGGCAGCCTGGACGGATTCCAGGGTTACGAACTCAACGGCAGCATCCTGGGTACTGGTGGTGGCGGAACCGGCTTTGATAACATCAATGACCTGGTCGGCTCAGCCAACAGCGACACGCTGGAAGGCCCGAACCTGAATAACTACTGGGGCATCACGGCCAACGATGAAGGCTTCATTATCGCCGAACGCAACAACCTGGCTATCGGCCGACCGACGATCGTCGGCGATGCGATTGCGACTCCGCCCGAAGAGCGCCTGGACTTCACTGACTTCCAGAACCTGATCGGGGGAACGCAGGACGACCGCTTCGACCTGAGCGACGGGGCCGGTCTGACCGGTACCCTG
>NZ_VTSR01000039.1 GCF_008329715.1 Gimesia chilikensis
CATGCGGCTGGAGCTGCTGACTCCCGGATCGACGGCACCGGAAATCGATGTTGCAGCCGGGGCCACGGCCCTGACCAGTGGCGTGAGCGGCATCGACCTGGGTACCGCCTTCTTCGGCGAAATCCTGTCGCAGACCTTCACGATTACCAACACGGGGACCAACACGCTGAACCTGGGAGCCATCACACTGCCAGGATCGGGCGAATATACCGTCTCGTCTCCGCTGGGGACGACGACTCTGTTCGCCGGTCAGTCGACGACCTTCGAGATCTCGTTCAACAGCACCGGCGCCGCCGGTGTGGTTGCC
>NZ_VTSR01000040.1 GCF_008329715.1 Gimesia chilikensis
CACGGGGACCAACACGCTGAACCTGGGAGCCATCACTCTGCCAGGATCGGGCGAATATACCGTCTCGTCTCCGCTGGGTACGACGACTCTGTTCGCCGGTCAGTCGACGACCTTCGAGATCTCGTTCAACAGCACCGGCGCCGCCGGTGTGGTTGCTGGTCCGGTCTCAATCGTTACGAACGACAGCGATGAGAATCCGTTCACGTTCAACATCACCGCTGAAATGACGGACGTGGTACTGATCGACAATGGTGATGTGGGCTACAGCAGCACCGGCAGCTGGAACACGCTGTACTACGATGCCCGTTACTTCGAA
>NZ_VTSR01000041.1 GCF_008329715.1 Gimesia chilikensis
ACCGGCCGGGTTCCACGTCGAACTCCCAGCTGGCTGTATTGGCACCACTGCCGCCGACGTAAGGCACTCCCGTGTACAAGAACTCCGGATCACCCACAACGCCCGGAATGTGCTCATTCCAGGTGCCGGTTCTGGTGAAGTCGCCATCGTTGATACCGACGGTTGCCGGCCCGGCGGCACCCGTTACGGTGAAGTTGTAAGGATTTTCATCCGCGTCACCCGTGGTGAACGAGATCTGACCGAAGGTCGAACCGGTGGTCCCGCCGTCGAACTGGATGGTGAAGGTCACTGATCCACCGCCGGGAATGTTCACAGGCACGGTATCCGTTCCGAACGGGGAAGCAGGATCAATGCTGAACCCGGGCGGGAACTCAACCAGGCCGGTCACATCGACCGGATCCGCGGAGAGGTTCGTCACGGTAAAGGTTTTAATAACCGGAATGCCGGGGATCGTCGTACCGAAGTCAACCACGCCCGTGTCATCGTCCACGACATTGCCGTCCACGGTGACTTCCAGGTCGGGAGTCGGCAGGTATTCAATGCGGACCGCATCGGCGATCACGCCGTTGGCCAGGTCGAAGTGATCCCGCGGGAGGCTGCTCGCATCGTTGGTCAGGGTCACTGTCAGCGTGCCGTCAACCACTTCAAAGAAGGTATTCAGATCAAACCAGGCCGCCCCGTTATCAGCGAAGCTGGACGGAATCAGAGTCTGGTTCACGTCAAGGCTGAAGGTGTTTCCACCACTGGTTACGGTGTAAGGAGCATCGGTCACCCGGTTGTACAGCGCCGACCAGGTCGTGGAGACCCGGTAGAAACCGTTGGCCAGACCGGTAAAGGTCCAGGTTGCGGTGTCGGTCCCAGCCGGAGGTGGAATGAAGCCCGGCTGGTTGGGAATCGCACCCGCGATGTCCCCTTCGAAGCCGGCACTGCCCCGGTTGACGCCCGAGTCATACAGTTCGAAGCCGGCGGTGGCCGAGAAGTCGGCATCGCCGTTGTCGATGATCACCACGTTAGAGACCTGACCGTGCAGCAGCAGGTTGAAGGTCGCTTCATCCACGTCGTTGGTGTCGAACGAGAACAGGCCCGAACGGTCGCCGAAGGAGTCGGAGTCCATCGTGATCTCGAAGCTGATCGTATCGCCGGCGGCCACACTCTGAGCGGTCAGCGTGGTCGTGAATCCGGCAGGAATCACGATGTTGCTGATGTCCAGGGGAGCAGAACCGGTGTTGGTGATCTCGAAGGTCCGGGTCAGGTCGGTCAACAGTTCGGTGGTCCCGAAGTCGATGCCGCCCGGATGACCGTCAACCAGCACGCTTGGCGGTGCCGGGGCGTCGGTCACGTCGGTCAGCTGAACTTCCGGACCGGCGGAGACCCGCTCGATGCGGACTGCATCGGCAGTGATCAGGCCGTTGGCCAGATTGGTCAGCATCACGGTCAGCGTCCGGCTGTTGATGGTAAATGTTCCCAGGTCTTCCCAGAGAGCACCGTCGGCCTGGAAGTCATCAGGGGCGATCTGCTGGTTCAGATCGAAGGTGCCCAGGTCAACCGCCGTAGTGGTAATGTCGTTGCGGGATCCATCGAACACGGTAAACGGTGCATCGCTGGCCATCTGCGGAATCACAAACGGATTCTCCGAAGCCGGCCAGGTGACTGAGACGCGGTATACGCCCGGGGTCAGACCGTAGAATTCCCAGAAGGCGGCGGCATCACCGTAGTGAACCGGATCCACCAGCTGCGACTGCACGGTGTGAATGTCGTCTTCATAGCCGACCCCCGTGGTGATCGCTGCGGTGCCTGCCGGATGGTAAGGCCAGTCCCCGCTCAGTGAGAAGCCCAGGTCGCCGTTGTCGACGATCGTGGCCGGGTTGTCTTCGAACGGGGTCACTTCCTCAAAGTTGAGGTACTGCACGGTCCCCACACCGTCGGCTGTCAGGGAGTAGCCGGTGTCGATCACGGCCTGTCCCTTGGCGTCGAAGTCCAGGATGTCATATCCCCCCCGTCCGTCGGCCGAACGCAGGACCGGCGGT
>NZ_VTSR01000042.1 GCF_008329715.1 Gimesia chilikensis
CGGTAACGGCGGCAACGATGTGTTCCTGATGGAGCCGGGGGCCGGCGGCAGTGCCGACGTGATCACCGACATCCACGGTAACGACACAATCGACTTCCGCTTCGCCAGTGCAGGCATCGTCTTCGATGTGGATATCATCAACACTCCGCAGGACGTCTTCGGGGGGAACACGGTTGAGCTCCGTCAGCTGCAGCCCGAACAGCCGGACACGAACCCCAGCTTCATGGAAAACGTGGTCGGCAGTGAGTTCGATGACTACATCTTCATCGATCCGCTCTCCCAGGATGGCAACTTCCCGATCGACGGACCGCCGGTCCTGCGTTCGGCCGACGGACGGGGGGGATATGACATCCTGGAC
>NZ_VTSR01000043.1 GCF_008329715.1 Gimesia chilikensis
TTACGGACGGGCTGCCGCGACCAATGCTCCGTACACGATCTTCTCGGATGCGACCCCGGTCGACACGTTCCGGGTCAGTCATCAGACCAGTTCGAATGACTTCCTGGATGATGGCACCTGGTGGGAGTACATTGGCGATCCGGTTGAGATTGACAGCAACATCCTGCGGGTCCTGCTGAGCGACAATGCGGACGGTATTGTCTACGCCGATGAAATCCGGATCATCCGGGTAGTTGATCCGGTGATCAAGGTCGAAGTGGATGGCGGAACCGTGGAAGACAGCGGTGCCGTGGACTTCGAAGATACGATTACCGGTGCTCCCGTGGTCAAGACCTTCACCGTAACGAACTTCGGCGAACGGAACATGGCTCTGGGTGGCATCAACGTCCCGACCGGATTCAGCCTGGTCTCCGGCTTCGGGGATACAAACCTGGCCCCCGGTGCTTCG
>NZ_VTSR01000044.1 GCF_008329715.1 Gimesia chilikensis
TTACGGACGGGCTGCCGCGACCAATGCTCCGTACACGATCTTCTCGGATGCGACCCCGGTCGACACGTTCCGGGTCAGCCATCAGACCAGTTCGAATGACTTCCTGGATGATGGCACCTGGTGGGAATACATTGGCGATCCAGTCGTCATCGACGGTAACACGCTGACCGTGATGCTGAGTGACGATGCGGACGGTATTGTCTACGCCGATGAAATCCGGATCATCCGGGTGGTTGATCCGGTGATCAAGGTCGAAGTGGATGGCGGAACCGTGGAAGACAGCGGTGCCGTGGACTTCGAAGATACGATTACCGGTGCTCCCGTGGTCAAGACCTTCACCGTAACGAACTTCGGCGAACGGAACATGGCCCTGGGTGGCATCAACGTCCCGACCGGATTCAGCCTGGTCTCCGGCTTCGGGGATACAAACCTGGCCCCCGG
>NZ_VTSR01000045.1 GCF_008329715.1 Gimesia chilikensis
GGGGACCTTCGATCTGAACCAGCAGATCGCCCCTGATGACTTCCAGGCCGACGGTGCTCTCTGGGAAGATCTGGGAACGTTCACCATCAACAGCCGGACGCTGACCGTGATGCTGACCAACCTGGCCAACGGCCTGATTACCGCTGATGCAGTTCGCATCGAGCGGGTCTCTGCCGGTCCGGAAGTTCAGCTGACCGACGTGACCGACGCCCCGGCACCGCCGAGCGTTCTGGTCGACGGTCATCCAGGCGGCATCGACTTCGGCACCACCGAACTGTTGACCGACCTGACCCGGACCTTCGAGATCACGAACACCGGTTCTGCTGCTCTGGACATCAGCAACATCGTGATTCCTGCCGGGTTCACAACCACGCTGACCGCTCAGAGTGTGGCCGCTGGCGATACGATCAGCTTCGAGATCACGATGGACTCCGACTCCTTCGGCGACCGTTCGGGCCTGTTCTCGTTCGACACC